>NZ_JBEZKG010000015.1:0-256083 GCF_040651535.1 Streptomyces sp. NPDC048420 | reverse complement strand
GCGAAGTCCAGCGCGATCTCCAGACCGTGCCCGGCAGCCTCCTGGACGAACCAGTCGAAGTCCTCCAGCGTGCCCAGGTCCGGGTGGACCGCGTCATGGCCGCCCTCCGGTGAGCCGATCGCCCACGGCACCCCGACATCCTCCGGCCCGGCCGACAGCGTGTTGTTGCGGCCCTTGCGGAACGTCGTGCCGATCGGATGGATCGGCGGCAGGTACACCACGTCGAAGCCCATCGCGGCGATCGCCGGCAGCCTGCGGGCCGCGGTGCGGAACGTGCCGTGCGGCCGCTCGGGCGTGCCCTCCGAGCGCGGGAAGAACTCGTACCACGAACCGAACAACGCCCGCTCCCGCTCCACCAGCAGCGGCAACGTCTCCGACGCGGTGATCAACTCCCGCAGCGGGTGGCAGGCCAGCGCCTCGTCCACGTCCGGGGTAAGGGCCCCCGCCAGACGGGTGGCGACCGGAAGCGAGTCGTCGGCGAGCGTCTTCGCCGCGGCCAGCAGTGCGGCGCGCTGCGGACCCTCCGGGACCCCGGCCGCCGCACGGGTGTACAGCTCGGCGCCCTCCTCCAGGACCAGGCCCGTGTCGAGGCCCGCCGGCACCTTGATGCGGGCGGTGTGCCGCCAGGTGCTCACCGGATCACTCCAGGCCTCCACGCGGTACGTCCAGTGCCCCTCGACATCCGGAGTGACCTCGGCGCCCCAGCGGTCGGTGCCCGGAGCCAGTTCCCGCATCGGCGTCCACGGGCTGTGCCGGCCCTCCGGGTCGGTGAGGACGACGTTCGCGGCCACCGCGTCATGACCCTCGCGGAACACCGTGGCGGTGACCTCGAACGTCTCTCCCACGACAGCCTTCGCCGGACGCCTGCCGGAATCGACGGCAGGGCGGACGTCGCGTACCGGGATGCGGCCGATGGCCGGGATGGAACTCATGCTCTCGCCTCCGCCGTGCCGGAGGCCGGGCACTGAGGGCGCCCGGCCGGGGATCGAACCTGCGCCGGAAGGTGCTACCTCCCTGCGGGGGAACGTTCCGCGGATCTCGGTGGCCCCCGTCTGGCGACGGCGCCGGCCCGCGGGAGATCGCTCTGCTCCTGGAGGTACGCCACCGCGCTGGTCCGCAGATAGCGCTCGGCCGCCTCGGCCGCCTCGCGTGCGCAGCGCTTGCCCATCAGGACGCACAGCGTGTAGCCCGAGTCCTCGAAGGTGCTCCGTACGGTGCGGTCGGCGGGCGAGGCCAGCATGACGCGCTCCCAGGCGCGATAGCGCCGCAGTTGCCGGGCGACTTCGGCTTTGGCCGGTAGCAGCATGGCGCCGTTCACCTTTCGAGGGCTGGAAAGATCCGCGACCCGCGCGATCTTCACTCATGGTGCACGGATAACGACTCAGCGTCTTGTTGGATCTTCAACCACCTCAGGGGTCTCTCAAGTTGCACGAATGGCGTAGCGCTCCCACTCTGGAGTCACTCTGAAGCGATCAGTGCTCACGCTCCGTGTTTCGGGGCCCGGCCCCGCGGGGGCCGGGAGGAGCGGAGCTTCGCCGGTGAGGAGCGAGCGACGATGAAGACCGCAGTGCCTTGCTACTACCACCTCGACGTGGAGGTCAGCCCGGAACGGATCGGGCAGGTCAGGCGCATCCTGGCCGCCCATCTGAGGCTCTGGGACCTGGAGACCCTGGTCGAGCCGGTCTGCCGCGGTGCCGTCCTGCTGCTGGAGGCCATCGACGAGCACGCGACGGACAAGAACACCTCGATCGAGCTGTGGTGGAACGGCCAGCACCTCATCACCGCGGTCGCCGAGAACGACTGCGAGCTGCGCCCGGACCTGGATCTGCGCGCCTGCCTGGAGCACATCGCGGCGATGAGCGACGGCTGGGGATGCTGTGCCACGGAGACCGGCAGCAAGGTGATCTGGTTCTCGCAGCGGGCCCGGTCCGGCGAGCGTGTCCCGCTGGTGCCGACGGCCCCCGCGCCCAGCCTGCGGGAGGTGCTCCAGGTGCCGCGCGAGATGCCGGTCGCGGCGCTGGCGGCCGCTGCCGTCGACGGCGGGCGCTGAGCGTGGCCGCGCCCAGGAAGAAGCAGCACAGGAACGGGAACCGGGTGTCCGCCTGGAGCGGGCACCCGTACCCGCTGGGCGCCTCCTTCGACGGCGAGGGCACCAACTTCGCGCTGTTCAGCGAGGTCGCCGAACGCGTCGAACTTGTCCTGGCCGACGAGAAGGGCGCCCACACCGGCGTTCCGCTGACCGAGGCGGACGGCTTCGTGTGGCACGGTTATCTGCCGGGCGTCGGACCGGGCCAGCGGTATGGCTATCGGGTGTACGGCCCCTGGCAGCCCGAGCTGGGGCACCGGTGCGATCCGGCGAAGCTGCTCCTCGACCCGTACGCCAAGGCGGTGGACGGGCGGACGGACAACCACCCCGCGCTGCGCACTCCCGAGGCCGACAGTGCCGGGCACACCATGCTCGGCGTGGTCACCGACCCGGCCTTCGACTGGGGCGACGACCAGCCACCCAGACGGCCGTACGCCGACAGCGTGATCTACGAGGCGCACGTCCGGGGCCTCACCCGCACCCACCCGGACGTGCCGCCCGAGCTGCGCGGTACCTACGCGGGTCTCGCCCATCCGGCGGTCATCGAGCACCTGACCTCGCTCGGTGTGACCGCTGTCGAGCTGATGCCGGTGCACCAGTTCGTGCACGACGGGGTCCTCCAGGACCGCGGCCTCGCCAACTACTGGGGGTACAACACGATCGGTTTCTTCGCGCCCCACAACGCCTACGCCGCCCACGGCACCCGGGGACAGCAGGTCACCGAGTTCAAGGCGATGGTGAAGGAGCTGCACGCAGCCGGTCTCGAGGTCATCCTCGACGTGGTCTACAACCACACCGCCGAGGGCAGCGAGAAGGGCCCCACGCTGTCCTTCCGCGGCATCGACAACGCCTCGTACTACCGGCTGGTGGACGGCGACTGGGGGCACTACTACGACACCACCGGCACCGGGAACAGCCTGCTGATGCGGCACCCCTACGTGCTCCAGCTGATCATGGACTCGCTGCGGTACTGGGTCACCGAGATGCATGTGGACGGCTTCCGCTTCGACCTCGCGGCCACCCTGGCCCGGCAGTTCCACGAGGTGGACCGGCTGTCGGCGTTCTTCGACCTCATCCAGCAGGACCCGGTGATCAGCCGCGTCAAGCTGATCGCCGAACCGTGGGACGTGGGGGAGGGCGGCTACCAGGTCGGCAACTTCCCGCAGCTGTGGTCGGAGTGGAACGGCATGTACCGGGACGCCGTACGGGACTTCTGGCGGGCCGAGCCGGACACCCTCGGTGAGTTCGCCTCCCGGCTGACCGGCTCCTCCGATCTGTATCAGCACAGTCGGCGCCGCCCCCGCGCGAGCGTCAACTTCGTGACCGCGCACGACGGTTTCACCCTGCGCGACCTCGTCTCCTACAACGACAAGCACAACGAGGCCAACGGGGAAGGCGGTCGGGACGGAGAGAGCGACAACCGGTCGTGGAACTGCGGGGCCGAGGGCGATACCGACGACCCGGCCGTTCTCGAACTGCGCGCCCGCCAGCAGCGCAACTTCCTCGCCACGCTGCTGCTCTCGCAGGGCATTCCGATGCTCTGTCACGGCGACGAACTCGGCCGCACCCAGGGCGGCAACAACAACGCCTACTGCCAGGACAACGAAGTCTCCTGGATCGACTGGGAGCTGACCGGGGACCAGCGCGAACTCGCCGAGTTCACGCGGTATGTGATCGGATTGCGTGCCGCGCACCCTGTTCTGCGCAGACGGCGCTTCTTCCGCGGTGAGACCGTGACACATGCGGGGCAGCCGCTGCCCGACCTGGTCTGGATGCGACCGGACGCCGGCGAGATGACCGAGGCGGACTGGCAGCGCTCCGACGCGCACTCGGTCGGTGTCTTCCTCAACGGCGACGCCATCGCCGAGCCCGACCCGCGCGGGCGGCGGGTGATCGACGACTCGTTCCTGCTGCTGCTGAACGGCCACTGGGAGCCCGTCGACTTCCGGCTGCCCGACCCCACGTACGGCGACCGCTGGACGACCGTGCTCGACACGGCCGAACCGCAGGGAGCCGACGAGGCGGAGCACAAGGCCGGTACGGAGATGACGGTCGAGGCGCGGAGCCTGGTCCTGCTGTCGAGGCCGTCCCGCGCGGGCGCCTGAACGACGAGTCGCCCGTCCTCAGCGCGTGCGGCGCGAGGTCACTGTGAACTGGGCGCCGTCGGGGTCGCGGAGAACGGCTTCGGTGCTGTCCTTCGACAGCACGCTGCCGCCGTGGACCTCCGCCGCCCTGGCACAGGCCGCCACGTCCGCGACCGCGAAGTGCACCTGCCAGTGCGGCCGGATCGCGGGATCGGGCGCCGACCCCAGGGCGCCGGACTCGATCCGGGCCACCACGTCGCCCCCGCTGCGCAGCACCACCTCGCCGCCCTCGTAGTGGACCTCGCAGCAGCCGGGGCGTTCCGTCGCCCAGTCGAGGACCTCGCCGTAGAAGATCGCGGCGTCGAACGCGTCGCGGGTGTGCAGGCGTACGAAGGCGGGCTGGGCGCGGCGCCACACCTCCCAGTTCGCGACGAGCTCGCCCTCCCAGACGCCGAACGTCGCACCGTCACGGTCGGAGAGCAGAGCCGCCCGGCCGGGCGGGAAGGACAGCGGGCCGACCGCCAGAGTGCCGCCGCGTTCCTGGACGCGGGCGACGGCCTCGTCCGCGCTGGGTACCGCGAAGTACGGCGTCCAGGCCACCGCCATCTGCCACATCGACGCCACCGCCGCGATGCCGGCCACCGGCGTGCCGTCCGCCAGCGCGACCCGGAAGCGCTCGCCGAGCTTGGCCGGCTTCCACTCCCAGCCCAGGACGGCACCGTAGAAGTCCTCCGTCATCTTCTGGTCCCGACTGGTCAGACTCACCCAGCAGGGGGCGCCGAACACATGGTGAGAGGAGACGACGTCTGCGGTCGCGGTGGGCTGTCTCGGATCGTGGTTCATGGCAGTCGCGTCCTGCTCTCGTCGGCCGGCGGCCACCGGGGGGTCTCCTACCAGTGTCCGCCCGGAACCGCTGCGGGCGCCTGCCGAGTACCCCGCCCGTGGCGCCGAAACGGTGGCTCGGCCCTTCCGCCCGCCCGGTGGCGCGGACCCGTCCGAGTGACAGGATGGATGCATGCCTGCCGTTCCGAACGACCCCGACGAGTCGAACCGGATCTTCGAACTGCAGGAGGAGATCGACCAGCTCAAGGAAGCGGTCTTCTCCCACGCGGTCGTGGACCAGGCCATCGGCATGGTCGTCGCGCTCGGCAGGATCACTCCGGACCAGGGCTGGGAAGTGCTGAAGGACGTCTCCCAGCACACGAACATCAAGCTGCGCAACGTCGCGGACATGATCCTCATCTGGGGGCGCTCGGGAGAGATGCCCCCGGAGATCCGGGCCGAACTCGAAGACGCCCTCGACCGCTACGGTCCGACGCAGATTCCGGGCGCGCCGCCGGAGTGAGGGCACCCGCGGACGGTCAGCCGGCTTCGGCCTGGACCTCCTCGCGCAGCTGGGCGAAGCACGTGCTGAGCAGCCGGGAGACGTGCATCTGCGAGATGCCGAGCTCCTCGGCGATACCACTTTGGGTCATGCCCCGGAAGAAGCGCAGGTAGAGGATGGTCCGCTCGCGCTCCGGCAGGGCTTCCAGACAGGGCCTGACGGCCACCCGGTCCACGACGACGTCGAAGGCGGGGTCGGGGCCGCCGAGCGCGTCGCCCAGGGCGTAGCCGTCGGTGCCGGGCATCTCCGCCTCCAGCGACAGCGCCGTGAAGCACTCCAGCGCCTCCGCGCCGGTGCGCACCTCGTCCTCAGTCAGGTGCGCCCGCTCGGCGATCTCGGCGACGGTGGGTGCCCGGCCGGGGATCTGGGCGAGCTCCTTCGAAGCCTGGCGGACGCGATTGCGCAGGTCCTGGACCCGGCGCGGTACGTGCAGCGTCCACATGTGGTCGCGGAAGTGCCGCTTGATCTCACCGGTCACGGTCGGCACCGCGTACGCCTCGAAGGCGCTGCCGCGCGCGGGGTCGTAGTGGTCGACGGCCTTGACGAGCCCGAGGGCCGCCACCTGGTAGAGGTCCTCGAGGGACTCCCCGCGGCCCCGGAAGCGGACGGCGATCCGCTCGGCCATGGGAAGCCAGAGTTCGATCAGCTCGTTCCGCAGTGCCGTGCGCTCCGGACCGTCGGCGAGCCCTGCCAGGCGTTCGAAGGCCGCGTTGGTGTCGGGGGCGTCGTCGTGCGGGTGGGGCTTCGATCTGGTGGCGACGGACATGTCGCGCACCTCCCTGAGCGGGTGCTGGATGGACAGACACGTGGGAGGCGCGCGCGGATCTTTGCGGGGACATCCGGGACCCGCTCGGCGGGCTCCCACGGACGTGCCTCCTGTCCGAAGCACTGCTCTGCGAATGCCCGCTTTCGAGCGATATAAAACAATTCTTGCTGAGCGTCTGATATGTGCTTGACTCGCTCTTGATCGAGATACCTCTGACTCAGAGATAATGTTGGCGGGGTGGACGAGGAAACCTTCCCGGAAGAGCTGGCCGACGCACTCGTCGGTGTCCAGCGGCTGCTCAGGCGGACCCTGCGTGCCGGACTGACCGTGCCGAGGCTGCGGGGCGCCGAGGTGGAACTGCTGCGTCTGGTTGCTTCGCGGCCCGGGATCGGCGTCTCCGAAGCAGCCAAGGAGCTGCATCTCGCCGGAAACTCCGTCTCGACCCTGGTCAACCAGCTGGTCAAGGAGGGTCACCTGGTCCGCGAGACCGACCCCGCCGACCGGCGCGCCGCCCGTCTGCTGCTCACCGAGAGCGCCGAGGCGCGGCTGCGGGACTGGAAGCAGCGGCGGACCGCGCTCGTCGGACGGCACGTCGCCCGGCTCGACGCGGCCGACCAGGAGGCCCTGCGTGCCGCGCTCCCCGCCCTGCGCGCGCTCGCCGTCACTCTGCACGAGGAGGCCGAGGAATCATGACACCGGAGACCCGAGAAGGACCGCCCCCTGTCGAAGCCGTCGCCTGCACGGGTCTCGTCTACTCCTTCGGCGCGACGAACGCCGTGGACGGACTGGACCTGACCGTGCGAGAGGGCGAGGTCTTCGGGCTGCTCGGCCCCAACGGAGCCGGCAAGACCACCGCCATCCGCTGCATCACCACCCTGCTCCCGGTCCCGGCCGCGATGGTCCGCGTCTTCGGCCGTGACACCGCCGAGGACCCGATGGCCGTACGCCGTCTGCTCGGCTACGTCCCGCAGCAGCTGTCCGCCGACGCGAACCTGACCGGCCGCGAGAACGTCGCCCTGTTCGCCCGCGTCTTCGACGTGGCCCGCAAGGAACGCGCCGAACGCGTCGGACAGGCCCTCGCCGCGGTCGACCTCACCGACGCCGCGGACCGGCTGGCCGGCACCTACTCCGGCGGCATGGTCCGCCGCCTCGAACTGGCCCAGGCCCTGGTCAGCGCGCCCCGGCTGCTCATCCTCGACGAACCGACCATCGGCCTCGACCCGATCGCCCGTACCGGCGTGTGGGAGCACATCAACGCCGTACGCGAGGCGACCGGCATGACCGTCCTGGTGACCACCCACTACATGGACGAGGCCGACCAGTACTGCGACCGGGTCGGCCTCATGCACCGCGGCCGTATCCGCGCACTCGGCACCCCGGAGGAACTGAGGCGGGGACTCGCCGAACAGCGCGGCACCGACACCCTGCCGACCCTGGAGGACGTCTTCCGTGACGTCGCCGGCAGTGGACTCGAAGACGAGGGAGGCGATTTCCGCGATGTCCGAAGCACCCGCCGCACCGCGAACCGTGTCGGCTGACATCGGCCTGTTGCTGAGGCCGCCGGAGCCCCGCGCGGGATGGCGGCTGCTGCCCGCCCGAGTGGTGGCGATGTGCGCGGTGGAGCTGCAGAAGCTGAGCCACGACCGCACCGAGCTCTACACCCGCGCGGTCCAGCCCGCCCTGTGGCTGCTGATCTTCGGCCAGACCTTCACCCGCATCAAGGCGATCCCCACCGAGGGCATCCCCTACATCGACTACCTGGCGCCCGGCATCATCGCCCAGTCCGCGATGTTCATCGCGATCTTCTACGGCATCCAGATCATCTGGGAGCGGGACGCGGGCATCCTCAACAAGCTCCTGGTCACCCCGACCCCGCGCTCGGCGCTGACCACCGGCAAGGCGTTCGCGGCCGGGGTGAAGTCGCTGATCCAGGCCGTCGTCGTGATCGTCATCGCGGCCCTGCTCGGGGTGTCCCTCACCTGGAACCCGCTCAAGCTGCTCGGGGTCGGCGCGATCGTGGTCCTCGGCTCGGCGTTCTTCTCCTGTCTGTCGATGACCATCGCCGGCATCGTGCTCAGCAGGGACCGGCTGATGGGTATCGGGCAGGCCATCACCATGCCGCTCTTCTTCGGCTCCAACGCCCTGTACCCGCTGTCGGTGATGCCGGGCTGGCTCCAGACGGTCAGCAAGGTGAACCCGCTCAGCTACGAGGTCGACGCCCTGCGCGGTCTCCTCCTCGGCACGCGGGCGCACCTGGCGCTCGACTTCGGGGTGCTGGCCCTGGCCGCCGCGCTCGGCATCACCGCGGCCTCCTCGCTCCTGGGTCGCCTGGCCCGTTGATCATGCGTGGGGAACGTGATGTGCGGCACGCCCGCGGAAGGGTTTTTCCGGCCGCTTGGCGGATTCTTCCTGCGCAGGGCTTGATCAGTGATCAAAGGGGGTGAATTCCCTGGCCACAGCGCATTCTGCTCATTTGACAGTGCATTGAGCACACAGATAGGAAGCAGCTCTCTGAGGTCGGAGAGGTGCACTGTGTACGAGCCCAACGTGGTCGGGGACTGGCAGGAGTACGACGAGCATGCCGGTCTGCGGGTCCGCGTCCATCGTCTTGAGGCGGCCGAGCCGCCGCGTGGACGCGACGACGCCGCCGAAGGGCTCACGTACTTCAGCGTCCGCGTGACCATCGAGAACCGCGGTGAGAAGCACCCCACGGTTCACCTGGAGGACGGCCAGATCGACGTGCGGATCGGTCCCGACGGCGAGAGCGCCTTCATCGACTGGCGCAACTCGCAGTTCATCGAGGGCTTCGACGTCTATCCGCTGCGCCGCGCCACCGCCGTGCTGTTCGCGGCCGGACCGGAGGCGAGCCTGAACCAGATCGATGTGCAGATCCAGCTGCGGGTCGACGACGAGTGGGCCGACCGCCGACTGTGGGCGGGCGGCATCGGCCTCGACGAGGGCGCCGCGCACCCGGGTGTGGGCCGTGAGGGCCTGGCCCACCAGGTGAGCAACTTCCTGCGGGACCAGGCCGAAGAGGGCACGGCCTGAACGGCCTTGTGCTCAGTGGGGGATGCCGTCGATGATCTCGCGGGCTCCCTGACGCAGCAGCGCCACGGCGACCGAGGTGCCCAGCGTGGCCGGATCCAGCCGTCCCGCCCATTCGTGGGCGTTCAGCCGGGTCTTGCCGTCCGGGGTGAAGACACAGGCCCGCAGGGAGAGTTCGCCGCTGTGGTCCACGCGGGCGTACCCGGCGATCGGGCTGTTGCAGTGGCCCTGCAGGACGTGCAGGAACATGCGTTCGGCTGTCGCCTCCCGGAAGGTGTCCGGGTCGCCCAGCGCGCTGACCGTGTCGATCAGTTCGGTGTCGTTCTCCCGGCACTGGAGCGCGAGGATGCCCGCGCCGATCGGCGGCATCATCGTCTCGGGGGAGAGGATCTCGCTGATCACGTCCTGGCGGCCGATGCGCTCCAGGCCGGCGGCCGCGAGCAGCAGCGCGTCCGCCTCGCCGGCCTCCAGCTTCGCCAGGCGCCGGTTGGCGTTGCCGCGGAACGGCACGCACTCCAGGTGCGGGTGGGTCGCTGCCAGCTGGGCCACGCGGCGCACCGAGGAGGTCCCGACGCGGGTGCCGTCCGGAAGCTCGTCCAGGGTGAGTCCGCCCGGGTGGATCAGGGCGTCCCGGATGTCGTCCCGCTTCAGGAACGCGGCGAACGTGGTGCCCGCCGGGAGTGGCCGGTCGGCGGGCACGTCCTTCACGCAGTGCACCGCGAGATCCGCCTCGCCGGCCAGCAGCGCGGCGTCGACCTCCTTGGTGAACGCGCCCTTGCCCTCGACCTTCGACAGGTCGCCCATCCACTTGTCACCGGTCGTCTTCACCGGCACGACCTCGGTGCGCACACCGGGGTACAGGGCCGCCAACTCGTTTCTGACACGCTCCACTTGGGCCAGCGCCATCGGCGAGTCGCGGGAGACGATGCGGATCACTTCCGGGAGGGACATGCGGGACACGATAGACCCTGCGGAGGACCGGTGTTTGACGCTCAGGCGGTAACGGGTAGGGAGTAGCGCACTTTTTGCCTGGCGCGGGCGCCCATCCGGTCGTAGAAGCGGATCGCCCCGTCGTTCCAGGTCGGCGTCTGCCACTGCACCTCATCGAGTCCCAGCGCACGGGCCTCGGCCGCCACGGCGTCCATGAGCAGCACACCGAGTCCGAGACCGCGGTGTCCGGGCAGCAGGAACAGACAGTCCATGTGCAGGTATTCGCGGCCCTCCCAGGTGGAGAGCTCCGGCGCGCAGGTGGCGTAGCCGACGAGTTCGCCGTCCGGGTGTTCGGCCACCAGGCAGCGCAGGCGGGGCGCGGGGGTGCCGAAGAGGAGCCCGGCAAGCCGGGTGGGCAGGTCGGCCGGGGGCGGCGCCGCCTTCTCGTACTCCGCGTGCCGGGCGGCGAGTTCGGCGACCGCGGGGAGATCTGCGCGGTCGGCGTGCCGGACGAGGGGCGCCCCGCTCATCGGACGTCTCCCGTGATGGTGTCCGCGCTCCAGACCGTGAGACGGTCGGCGAGCGATCCGGTGCCGTCCAGGACGTGCCGGGAGTACGCGCTCCGCTCGTGCGCGAGTACGGCGGCCTCCCACACGCAGGGCGAGAGTCCCGCCCGGCCGGGCCGCAGCGCGTCGGGCTTGCCCACCGGGCCGACGAAGATCGCCAGGTCCGCCATGTCGCCCTCGATCCAGCTGTGGACGATGACGTAGTCGCCGTCGCCGCCCGCGTGCACGAGCAGGACGGCGAGCCCGAGGGAGCCCCGCAGCGGACCGAGTTCCAGCTGGCGCGCTGCGATGCGCAGCCCGGCCTCGGCGTCCTGGTCCGACACGGTGCGGCCGGGTGCCTCCAGTGCGTACACCTTCACCAGGTGTCCTGCGGCCTCCCTGGTGCCCAACGGGCGGGCCGGACGGGCGTGGTGTGACTCGCCCAGTGCGAGCAGGGCCTCGGTGTCGACGGCGGCGGGCAGTCCCCCATGAAGATCCATTCGGTCATCATCGGACGTCGGGCTCCGGAGCGTCCATCCCTTTGAGCGTCCGCTGCTCCGGTACGGCGGCAACCGGCCACGCCAGGACCACGAGCGCCCCCGCCGTGAGCAGTCCGCCTGCCAGGAACGTGCCGCGTGTCCCGGTCAGCGGCAGCAGCGCGCCGCCGAGCAGGGCACCGGCGGCCACACCCACGTTGAACGCCGCCGAGTTGGCCGCGAGGGCCGTCTCGGTCCGCCCCGGGGCGAACCGCAGCACCTGGCTCTGCGTCGCCATGAACGTCGGCGCCACCGAGGCCCCCAGCAGCATGAGCAGCACGACGGTCGCGACCTGACTGCCACCGCAGGCGTACAGCCCGACCAGAGCAACGGCCTGCCCCGCCACCGGCACGGTGAGCGTGGCCCGCGGATACCGGTCGAGGAGCGGCCCCGTCACCGTGACCCCGGCCAGTGCCGCCGCCCCGAACGCCAGCAGCACGGCGCTGACCGCGTCCCGGCCGAACCCGCTCACCTCGTCCAGGAAGGCCACGACGTACGTGAACCCGGTGAACGCCCCCGTCACCGACAGCGCGGTGGTGGTCAGCACCACCGCGAACCGGAGCCGGTGCGGGGCGGCACCGTACGCCGCATGACTCTCCCGCGGACGCGAGGTCGGCAGCAGTACGGCCACCATGACCAGCGATACGACGGCGAGCGCGCCGAGCACCGCGAACGGCACCCGCCAGCCGCTGTGCCCGCCCAGCCAGGTGCCCGCCGGTACCCCGGCGACCGTGGCCAGCGAACCCCCGACCGACAGCAGTCCGATGATCCGGCCCCGCCGCTCGGGCGGGAAGAGCCCGACCGCGACCGGCCCCATCACCGCCCAGAACAGCGCCTGCGCGAGCGCGGTCGCGACCCGCGCGGCGAGCAGCAGGCCGTACGACGCGGCGGTGAGCGCGGAGAGGCAGCTGGCCGCGGCGAGCACCGCGAGCAGACCGGTCATCAAGTGCCGGCGGGGCACGGACCGGGTGACATGGGCCAGCGGCAGCGAACCGACGGCCACCGCAAGGCCGTAGCCGGTGACCAGCGCGCCCACCGCCGTGAGCGAGACCCGAAGGTCGTCCGCCATCAGGGACAGCAGGCCCACCGGGAGGTTCTCGGTGGTGTTGAAGGTGAACGCCGCCAGCATCAGCGCCGCGACGACGGCGGCCCTGCGCCAGGGGGCCGGACGTACGCTGCCCATCCAAGTGCCTTCCGGGGAGGGGACGAGGGACGGCCAGAGTGCTGCGCCGACGCGCTCGGCTCTACTCTTTCGGTCCAGGACGAATCACCGCCGCCGGGGGGAACGTTGTGCCGCTGACCCTGCGTCTCGGGAACGACGACCTCAGACGGTGCCGGTTCGCTGTCTCCCCGCTGTGCCAGACCCACGAGGCGGTGCGCATGCTCCGCCGGTCCGCCCGGCACGGCTACCACCGGGCCTGGCTGCGCCGCGCGGCCCCTACGGTGGCGGTGCTGGACCTGTCACCGCTGTGGCTGTTCATCCCGCCGGCCGGCGGCTACACCCCCGACTTCCTGGGGCCGCCGCCCAAGGAGCCCTACCCGCGCTTCGAGGACGAACTGGCACGCGTGCGCGCCACCGACCCCGCCCTCGCCCACACCGAGATGTCCCGCTCCCTCGCCTGCACGCCGGGGCTCGCCGACTCGCCGCAGGCCCGGGCCGCCCTGGACGACCCGGCCGCCACCGTACGGCGCCTCGCGGACCTCACCGAGCAGGCCTGGCAGGCTCTGGTCGCCCCGGACTGGCCGCGCCACCGTGCCCTGCTGGAGGCCGACGTCGCGCACCGCTCCCGGCAGATGGCGGACGCGGGACTCGACGCGCTGTTCAACGGTCTGCACCCGGACGTCGACTGGACCGACGGAAGTCTCACCCTGCCCGTGCGCGGCGACCTGAGGGAGGCCCAACTGACCGACGGACGGGGGGTGTTGCTGATGCCGAGCGTGTTCGTCTGGCCGGACGTGGTGAGCGGCTTCGCCCGGCCCTGGCAGCCGACGGTCATCTACCCCGCCCGTGGCATGGGCGGGCTGCACACCGACGAGGTGCCGCGGCCGCCGGAGGCGCTCGCCCGGTTGCTGGGACGCGGGCGGGCCGCCGTCCTCGCCGGGCTGGGTGAGCCGGCCTCGACGACCGACCTGGCCCACCGCCACGGTCTCGCCCCGTCGACCGTCTCCGCCCATCTGTCGGTCCTGCGTGAGGCGGGCCTGCTGAGCTCGCGTCGGCAGGGCCACCAAGTGCTGTACGGGCGGACGCCGTTGGGCGACGCGGTGGTGGCCGGCGTGTGATGCCGGCCCTAGACGAGCGGCTCGCTCATTTCCACCGAGCGCAGAGCGGCCGCCAGGGCCCGATCGTCACCGATGTCCAGGGCCGTGTCGGTGAGCTTGATGACGTGTTCGTCGCCGTGGGCGAGGGCTCGCTCCACCACCTCCTCCGGAGCCAGGCGCGCGGGCGGGGCCCAGGCGACCGGGTCCACGGGGGCGTACATCGCCGTGACCGCGGCCGACGCCGTCCAGGCCGCGTGCAGACTGGGCGCCCACTGGTCACGGGGGAGTGAATCCAGCGTCCGCAGCACGGCGTTGGGGGCCGTCGCCGCGTGGACGAGCGTGGTCGGTTCGCCGTGGCCGTGCGTGGCGTAGCGATGCGTCGCGGCACGGACGAGTTCGGTCAGCCGCTCCTTGGCGAGGTCGGGGCCGGTGACCTCGTCGGCCCAGACGGGCAGTCGGCGTACGGCCGCCAGCCGGTTCCGGAACCCCAGGTGCCCGGGCTCGATCGCCGGTACGACGTCCAGGGCCCGCGCGGCGGTCGTCGCACCCGGCACCGCCACCAGACCGGTCACCGGCTGATGCCGGGCCGCCCAGTAGCCCAGCGCGTGCGCGAGTTCGGTGAGCCGGGGTGCGTTCTCCTCGGCCGCCACGGCGCGTACGGCGTGGCCGACCCGGATGACCGTGTGCGTGGCACCGCCGTACAGGCCGGGAAGCAGCCGTGGCCACCATTCGGCGAGCACGTCCTTCCAGGGGCGTTCGGCGAGGGTGCGGGAGAAATGGTCGGTCCAGTCCGCGATCCGGCGCGGATCACCCAGCGCCGAGGGCCAGTTGTCGTCCGTGACGGGGACCGTGCGGTCGGGGAAGTCCTCCAGCCTGTCCCGGTAGAGGTCCATCCACCGGTGCACCGAGCCGGCCTGTCCGTGCGCGGCGAGCGCCTCGACGACCATGGGGGCGTGGTTGCTCAGCCAGCCCTCTCGTTCCGGGCCCGAGGCGTGGACGCGTTCCAGGGCCTCTTCGAGGTGGCCGCTGGTGTGGGTGGTGCCGCTGGTCTCCATACGGGAGACGCTAGATCGCGGACCGGCGGGGCCGGATCGGGCGCGGGGTGGAAACCGGGGGTACCCGGGTCCTAGGTCCCGCGCCCGATCGTGTGCCTGGATCAGGCGTTGGGGTCGAAGGCGATCCCCGAGGGCTTCGCCGACGTCAGGTGGGCCGCGAAGTTGGCGTCCTTGAGGCCGAAGTTGGCGCTGCCGAAGTCGTAGGCGCTCAGCTTGTCGCGGAGCGCTGTCGACGGGTAGCCGTTCCAGCCGACCAGCGGCGGGTACTGCCAGGTGCCCTTGGCGTTCTCCGGCGGCTCGTCATTGGAGTTGGCCAGCCGGAAGCAGTGGGTGCTGACGCCGTCCTTGTGGTAGACGATCTTCGCGTGAGTGCCGTCGAAGCGGACACCGGAGGCCGCGCTCACCGTGAACGAGCCGTGGTTGGACGTCGACACGTACTGGATCGTGCCGTTCTGCACCCAGATCACGACGTGCTCCCAGTCGTGCCGGTGCCCGCCGATGCTGCTGTTCGCGACCGCCTGGTCCTTCTCGAAGTACAGGCCGTACATGTAGGCGCACCAGCCGTTGTTGCACTTGTAGCGCGAGTACGTGTTGGTGTTGTTCAGGTCCGAGAGGTCGTGGCAGTCGCCGCTGAGCGAACCCGTCGGGTTGAGACCGCCGTTGACGGTGCCGTCGGGACCGATGGCGGGCGACGAGTAACAGCCGTCCGTGTCGTAGTCGAAGGCCGGCTGGTAGGTGTACTCGGCGCTCTCGGCGTTGCTGGGCAGCGCGGCCGGCGGGGCGGCGAACGCGGCCGCGGGGAAGGCGACGACTAGTGCGGCGGCTCCTGCCAGGCCGGTGAACCATCTCGTGCGGTGCTTCTTGAACGACGCTGACGACACCGCGTCCTCCTCGTGGTCCGGCGCAGCCCAACGGCTGTGGGTTACTGGGGAGTTCAGCTTCCCGGCTTTTCATGTCCGCGCCAAGAGGTCGAAGGCGACCTTCCGGTTACGGGCCGCCCAATATTTCGGATCATGGAGGCGGGTCGGGGAGGTCGGCGGCGGATTCCTCCGGTGCCAGGTCGGGGCGGAGCCGCAGCCAGGAGGGCTGACGCAGCAACCCCGCCCGGGTGCGCGTGCTGTAGCGGACCTCGCCGACCAGACGGGGCAGCACCCAGTGCGCGCCCCGGGCCGGCGGGACGGGATCGAAGGGGCACCTGTCCGTCGCGGCGGCGGCCAGCAGTGCGGCGAGTTCGGTCCGTTCCGCCTCGCTCCAGCCGGTGCCCACACTGCCGACGTACCGCAGTCGTCCGCCCGCCCGTTGCCCCACCAGCAGCGCGCCGGGCAGGCCTGTGAGCCGGCCCTTGCCGGGCAGCCAGCCACCCACGATCACGTCCTCGCTGCGCATGTTGCGGATCTTGATCCAGGCCCGGGAACGCACTCCGGGTTCGTACACCGAGTCCAGCCGCTTGCACACCAGGCCCTCCAGCCCGTGTTCACGCGTCGCACGCAGCGCCTGTTCGCCGTGACCGACGAGCGCGCCGGGCGTCGACCAGTGGGGCCCGGCGAGTTCCAGCTTCTCCAGGTGCGCGCGCCGCTGTGCGTAGGGGACGGGGAGGAGTGAGCGCCGGCCGAGATGCATCAGGTCGAACAGCACGAGATGCACGGGTGCTTCGGCCGCCCGGCGCGCGGCCCTGCCGGGGGCGTGGGCCAGCCCCATGCGCGGTTGCAGCAACTGGAAGTCCGCGCGCCCCTGTTCGTCCAGCGCCAGGATCTCCCCGTCGAGCACCGCCGCGGTGGCGCCGAGGACACCGCCGAGGGACCGCAGTTCGGGATAGGCGCCGGTGATCTCCTCCCCGGACCGGGCGCGCAGCACCACGGTGCCGTCTCCGGCGAGGTAGACCACCACCCGCTGACCGTCCTGCTTGGTCTCGTAGGCCCAGCGTGCGTCCTGCGACGCGACCGGCAGGGTGCCGGGCGTGGCCAGCATCGGCGGGATCGTGGGGAGGTTGGTCACGGGTCAGTTGTCGACACGGTCACCGGCTGCCACGCGCCCCGAGCCCGGGTTTCCCCTGAACGGGCGCGGCCCGAGGGCTGTCTCAGACCTCTTGGTACAGATTGACGATGTTGCCGTCCGGGTCCCGCAGCCACACCGACCGGCGCCCCCACGGCTGGGTGGTCGGCGGCTTGAGGATCTCGACACCCCGGGCCGCCAGCTGCGCGTGACGTTCGTCCACGTCGGCGACCCGGAACTCCAGCGTGAACCCTCCGCTCGCCGCGGCGGCCATCGATCCGGGGACCATCGACTCCATGGCCCTGGTGGAGAAGAACGACAGGACGGCGCCCGGGACCGCGACTCGCGCGAAGGGGGCCTCGCCCTCCGCTTCCGCGTCGAGGACCGTCGCGTAGAAGTCGGCGAGCGCCGGGACGTCGTCCGTGATCAGGGCGGTGCCGGTGAAGTGGGGCTGCATCCGGGCATCGTAGGCGGACGGTCGGACGGACGGTCAGAAGGGCGGTCGGACACCAGGGGTTGGCGGTGCCCGTGCCGACGAGGTCAGATGATGCCGCCGTTGGCCCGCAGCACCTGCCCGTTGACCCAGTGACCGGCCGGGCTCACCAGGAACGACACGACGCTGGCGATGTCCTGAGGCGTTCCCAGCCGCTCCAGTGGAGGTTGGGCCGCGAGGCGGGCGACGGTCTCCTCGTCCTTGCCGTCGAGGAAGAGGTCGGTCGCGGTCGGGCCGGGGGCCACCGCGTTGACGGTGACGTCACGGCCGCGCAGCTCACGCGCGAGGATCAGGGTGACGGCCTCGACCGCGCCCTTTCCGGCCGCGTAGGCGCCGTAGCCGGGGAAGGCCAGCCCGACGACCGAGCTGGAGAGGTTGACGAGCGCCCCGCCCGGGCGCAGCCGGCGTGCGGCCTGCTGGTCGACGACGAAGGTGCCGCGGATGTTGGTGCGGTACAGGGCGTCGAGCTCGGCGAGGTCGAGTTCGGCGATCGGGGACAGGGCCATCCGGCCCGCGGAGTGGACCACCGCGTCGACACCGCCGTACGTGGCCTCCGCCAGGTCGAACAGTTCGGCCGTCTCGGTCTCGTCGCCGACGTCCGCGCGGGCGGCGTACGCGGTGCCGCCGGCCTTCTCGATGGCGGCCAGGGTCTCGTCGGCCGCGTCCTTGTTGCCCGCGTACCCGACGACGACCGCGAACCCGTCGGTGGCGAGCTGCTGGGCGATCTGGCGTCCGATGCCGCGCGATGCGCCCGTCACGATCGCGACGCGTTGCTGTGTCCTGGACTGAGTGGTCATACCGCATCCCTTGTTAGCGTTGCTACGACTGACTCGTATCGACGATAACACGGATTCGTAGCGATGGTAACCCCTGTCTCGTATCGCCGCTACGAATGCCGTACGGTGGGGGCATGGATGCGAGGGAAAAGATCCTGGAGGCGGCCACCGAGCTGCTGGCCGGGGCGTCGGCGGCCGATGTCTCCACGCGGGCCGTGTGCGAGAGGGCCGGGGTGGGCGCCCCGATGCTCTACCGGCTCTTCGGCGACAAGGCGGGCCTTCTGGCGGCCGTGGTCGACCGGGGATTCGAGCAGTACCTCGCGTCCAAGCGGGCGGCGCGGCCGAGCGGCGATCCGGTCGAGGACCTGAAGCGGGGCTGGGACACACATATGCGCTTCGCGCTGGAGCACCCCAGCCACTACCGCCTGATGTACTCGCCCGAGCTGACCGTGCCCCCGGCCGCGGCCCAGGAGGCGCATGACCTGCTCCACGGCATCCTCGAGCGCTGCGCGGCCGAGGGGCGGCTGACCGTGCCGCCCGCGCTGGCCACGCAGATGATCATGTCCGCCAACGTCGGGGCCGCCCTGTCGGTGCTGACCAGACCCGAGCAGTACGCCGACGCCAAGTTCTCGCAGCGGCTGCGTGACGCGGTGCTGGACTCGGTGACCCTGCCCGCCGGCACCGAGGTGCCCCCGGACGGGGGATCGGTGCCCGTCGCCGCCGCCACGCTGGCGGCCCGGCTGCGTTCCGACCTTCCGCCGACGTTGACGACGGCCGAGTCGGCGCTGCTTCAGCAGTGGCTGGAGAAGCTCTCCGCGAGGTGAGGCGCCGACGTTCCCCGGGCGTCAGCGTTCCCCGGGCGTCAGCGTCCCCCGGGTGGCAGCGCCTGCACCAGGCCGGACTGATAGGCCATGACGACGAGCTGGGCGCGGTCCCGGGCACCCAGTTTCGTCATCGCGCGATGGACGTGGGTGCGGACCGTCAGGGGGCTGACGAAGAGCTTCTCCGCGATCTCCTCGTTGGAGTGCCCCTCGGCGACCCAGGCCATCACCTCGCGCTCCCGGGTGGTGAGGCCGGTCAGGTCGTCGGCGGCCGCGAGCCGGGTACCGAGCCCCGGGGCCGCGAGGAAGCGGGTGATCAGGGTGCGGGTGGCGCCGGGGGAGAGCAGGGAGTCACCGGCCGCCACGGTCCTGATGCCGTCGAGCAGGGCCTCCGCGGTGACGTCCTTGCCGAGGAATCCGCTGGCCCCGGACCGCAGCGCCTGGGCGACGTACTCGTCGATCTCGAAGGTGGTCAGGATCAGCACCCGCACGTCGGACAGCTTCGGATCCGCGCAGATCACGGACGTGGCGGCCAGACCGTCGGTCCCCGGCATACGGATGTCCATCAGGATCACGTCGGGCCGGTGGATGCGTGCGAGGTCCACCGCCGCGGCGCCGTCGGTGGCCTCCGCGACCACCTCCATGTCGTCGCACGAGTCGATCAGGATCCGGAAGGTCGCCCGCAGCAGGGCCTGGTCGTCGGCGAGCAGTACGCGGATGGTCATGGGGTCCGTTCTTGACGTTCCGGGGCGGCGGGGACGTGGCGGTGGCGGAGGCTCTCGCCACCGAGCAGGGACGCGGGCAACCGCGGTGCGGCCGTGACCGCGACGACCGTACGGACGTGGTCGTCGGCGTAGCGACGCAAAGGGATGCTCATCGGCTCTCCGGTCGTGTCCTGGAACCATGGTGGCCGATGTCCGCCGGGTGCGGCCGCCGCGATCCGGCCCGACGGTCCGGATGGCTCCCCAGTGTCCCCGGGGCGGACCCGCTCGTCGTCGTACGTTCGTCGACAATCACGCCTACTGAGTACGTAGTACGGGCGAGGTGGGCGTCCTCCCTGGGCAGGACGGAGACGGGGCAGGACGGAGACGGAGCAGGACGGAACGCCTGGCGGTGGACGCCGGGTGCCTGTCGGTCGACGCCCGGTGTCCGGTGCCTGGCGCTTGACGGCCGGTGCCCACGGCCCGCACCTACGGCCGGTACCTGACACCGAAGCCCAACGGTCACCGGCCGCCGAGCGCCAGCCGTCACGCGCGGGCGTCAGCGTCCCGAAGGTGTTCCGGCCGAAGCCTCCGCGCAGGCCGGTGCCGGAGGCGTCGTCGGGGTCGCGGTGCGCGGGCGCGGGATGAAGGCGGCGATGGCGAAGGCAAGGAGTGCGGCACCCGCGCCGATCGCCATGACCGTCTTGCAGCCGGTCTCGGACGGCAGCGCGTAGCCGCCCAGCTCGATGGTCATCTGCGCCAGGACGACACCGGCGATGGCGCTCGCGCAGGACGTACCGATGGACCGCATCAGGGTGTTGAGGCTGTTCGCGGCGGCCGTCTCCGAGGTGGGCACCGCGCCCATGATCAGCGCGGGCGTGGAACCGTACGTGAACCCGATGCCGGCGCCGATCACACAGGAGACCAGCACCAGGTGCCAGACCTCGGACATCAGCACGATGTTCAGCCCGTGGCCGGCCGCCACGATCAGCGCGCCGATCATCAGTGTCACCTTGGGGCCCTTGGCCTTGGAGACGGCCGCGGAGACCGGCGCCGTCCACATGGCGATCACGGCCGCGCCGAGCGCGCCGAGATGGCCCGCCTTCTGATCGTGCACATGGCCGCCGACCGCGAGAGGGCCCTCGCCGAGAACACCCCGACACCCCGCGCCAACTGGCACGACGCCGCCACCGGCCTCGGTGACGCCGTGGTCGCCATGTGGACGGCGCAGGTCACGCCGACCCCGTAAAGGAGTACTTGAGTCAGGCAAGGGGAGCGCTAGGGTGGGCGCATCCCCCCCACGAACGGTCTCGTCCATGCACGGCAGTTCCCGGGAGAGACCGGCACTCGCCCGCGGTGCCGGTCAGCGCCTCCTGCCTGGCCGATGTGGCGGAACTGGGCCGCACACGGCCGGTGTTGGCCCGTCGGCCGCCGGTGCTCCT
Source organism: Streptomyces sp. NPDC048420 (assembly GCF_040651535.1). NCBI lineage: Bacteria > Bacillati > Actinomycetota > Actinomycetes > Kitasatosporales > Streptomycetaceae > Streptomyces > Streptomyces sp. NPDC048420. Next base: position 235,168 of record NZ_JBEZKG010000015.1, on the reverse strand, counting down.
GCTGGTCGACTACGAGTCCCTGGACCGGATCGTCCCCGAACTCGGCCTGGGGAAGCGGGACTACGTCACCAAACCGTTCCGCGTGGCCGACATCCTGGCCCGGGTGCAGGTCCTCCTGCGAGGCGCGGGTGCGGGACCGGCCCGGGACCACGAGCTGCGCTACCGCGATCTCGTCCTGGACGACACCCGGTGCGAGGCCCGGCGCGGTCCGCGCACCCTCGACCTCACGCCCGCCGAGTACCGGCTGCTGCGCCATCTCCTGGTCAACGCCCACCGGGTGCTGTCCAAGGAGCAGATCGGCCGGTACGTCTGGGGCGACCACCGCGGCGACAACGCGATCGAGCAACTCGTCTCCCGGTTGCGGCGCAAGGTCGACCAGGACGTTCCCGGGCTGATCCACACCCGTCGTGGCTTCGGGTACTGGCTGGGGCGAGTCGACGCCGAGGCCAACTCCCAGAACGGCCAGGGATGTTGACGGTGGCGTGATCTGGGTCACGTCAGCTTCCTGTCAGGTTACTGACGGGAAGGCGTCAGCCCCGTCTGTTTGCATGTGCGTGCATCGAGGCCTCGACACTTCGCCCCGGCGCTCCGCCCTCCCACCCCGCGGAGCCCCCACCACCGAGGAGAACCATGGCCGACACACTGGCCGGTCCGCCGCATGACACCGCGGACCCCGCCCCCGAGTTCCCCATGCCCCGCGCCGCCCGCTGCCCCTTCGACCCGCCGCCCGGCCTCAAGGAGCTCCAGGAGCAGGGGCCGCTGACGAAGGTCCGCCTCTGGGACGGCAGCGAGCCGTGGCTCGTGACCCGCTACGCCGAGCAGCGGGCGATCCTCGGCGACGCCCGGGTCAGCGCCGACACCGACCGGCCCGGCTACCCGACCAAGACCGACTCCGCGGCCGGTGACGGCAAGCTCAGCTTCATCATGATGGACGATCCCGAACACGCCCGGCTGCGCCGGATGGTGACGGCGCCCTTCGCCGTCAGGAAGGTGGAGGCCCTGCGGCCCGCCGTGCAGCGGATCGTGGACGGTCTGATCGACGAGGTGCTCGCCGGCCCCCGACCGGTCGACCTCGTCGAGGCGTTCGCGCTGCCGATCCCGTCGCTGGTCATCTGCGAACTGCTCGGCGTCCCCTACGGCGACCACGCGATGTTCCAGGAGAACACCAAGACGATGGTCCGCACGACCGCGACCCCCGAGGAGCGCGGCGTGGCCACCCGGGAGATCGCCGGATACCTCGCGGGTCAGCTCGCCGATCGGCTCACCGAGCCGAAGGACGACCTGCTCTCGAGCATCGCCGGACGCGTCGCCGCGGGCGAGCTGACCCACGGACAGGCCACGGAGATGGCACTGCTCCTGCTGATCGCCGGGCACGAGACCACCGCGAACATGATCACGCTGGGCACCGCCGCCCTCCTCGAACACCCGGATCAGCTGGCCCTGTTGCGCGAGACCGACGACCCGAAACTGGTCGCCTCCGCGGTCGAGGAACTGCTGCGCTACCTCCACATCACGCACCTGGGGCGGCGCCGCGCGGTCACGGAGGACATCCAGATCGCCGGGCAGGTCATCAGGGCCGGTGAGGGCGTGATCATGGTCAACGAGATCGGCAACCGCGACCCGCAGGTCTTCGAGGATCCCGACCGCCTCGACCTCACCCGCGACGCCCGCCGCCATGTCGCGTTCGGTTTCGGCGTCCACCAGTGCCTGGGCCAGCCGCTGGCCCGCATGGAGCTCCAGGTCGTCTACGGCACGCTCTACCGGCGCATCCCCACCCTGAAGCTCGCCTGCGCCCTTGAGGACGTGAAGTTCAAGCACGACGCGTTCATCTACGGCATCCACGAACTGCCGGTGGCCTGGTGACGGTTTCCCGTCCGCACACGAACCACGACCACGAGACAGGTAAGGGAATCCCATGAAGGTGGAGCTGGAAGCCGACAAGTGCGTCGCCTCGGGACAGTGCGTGGTCGCCGCCATGGACGTCTTCGACCAGGACGACGACGGCATCGCGATCCTGCTGGCGGAGGAGGTCGGCGACGACCAACTCGACGACGTCAAGGAAGCCATCGCGGTCTGCCCGGCCGCCGCCATCCGGCTGTCCCGCCAGTGAGGCGGATCGCCGTCGTCGGAGCCTCCGCCGCCGGGCTCGCGGCGGTCGAGACGCTGCGGCGTGAGGGGTACGACGGCATGCTCACCCTCGTCGGTGACGAGCCCGAAGCCCCCTATGACCGACCGCCGTTGTCCAAGCAGATCCTGGCCGCGGAGTGGGAGCCCGACCGGCTCGCCCTGCGCACCTCGGCCGACCTGGGCGCACTCGACCTCGACCTGCGGCTCGGCGTGGCGGCGACGGGCCTCGAACTCGTGGGCTGCACGGTGCGGTTGGCGGACGGCTCCGAGGTGCCGTACGACGGACTGGTCATCGCGACCGGTGTGCGGCCACGCCGTCTGCCCGGAGAGGCCGCCCATGTGCTGCGCACCCTCGACGACGCGCTGACGCTGCGGGAGCGGCTGACGCCGGGTCGCCGGTTGGTCGTGGTGGGCGCTGGTTTCCTCGGCGCGGAGGCCGCCACGGTCGCCTGGCGCCTCGGTGCCGAGGTGACCCTCCTCGAACCCGCCGCCGTCCCGCTGGCCCACGGGGTCGGCGCGGAGGTCGGGCGGATGCTGGCCCAGGCCCATGTGGACCGGGGCGTGGACCTGCGGTGCGGGGTCACGGTGACCGAGGTGACGGAGGACGGGGTCCGGCTCGCCGACGGCGAGGTCGTCGACGCGGAGGAGGTGCTCGTCGCCATCGGCTCACTGCCCAACACCGACTGGCTCGACGGCAGCGGGCTCGCGGTGGGCGACGGGGTGGTGTGCGACGAGTACTGCGAGGCCGCGAAGAACGTGTACGCGGCCGGTGACGTCGCCCGCTGGTGCAACCCCCTGTTCGGCACCTCGATGCGGATCGAGCACCGCACCAACGCGGCCGAACAGGGCATGGCCGCGGCCCGCAACCTGCTCGCCGCCGAAGGCGCCCGCAAGCCGTTCGCGCCGGTTCCCTACTTCTGGTCCGACCAGTACGACATGAAGATCCAGGCCTACGGCTTCCTGCGCGGCCACGACGAAGTCGCCGTCGTGGAGGGCGACTTGGCGGAGCGCCGGTTCGTCGCCGCCTACCGCACCGGCGACCGCGTCAGCGGCGCCCTCGCGGTCGGCATGCCGCCCAAGGCGATCCGCCAGTGGCGGCAGGCCATCGTCACCGGGGCGGCCTGGCGCGAGACCGTGGGGGCCGAAGGCTGAGTGTTTCGTGGGGCGCCGGCAGACACAGCCGTCGGCGCCCCGGCTGCCGGCGGCCCAACTGACAGGGACGTCCCCGTCGGCCGTCGTCCAGCCGGGCAGCCGCGCGGAGCGGGGTCCGGCTCCCCGGTACCGCTCCCGCACCGCATCGCAGGACAGGCCCTCGCCGGCCGCCACGCCTCCAGGCGCTGAAGGCCCGCCGCACTTTACTTGAGTTACGCAACAAGATGGTAAACTGGCGAGTATGTCCTCACAGCCGCTCCCAGACGTCCCCGCGTCCCAGGAAGTCATCGAGATCGAGCGGGCGCTCACCCGCATCACCTACCTGAGCACCCGCGCAAGGCAGCACGACCGGCTGATGTCCCTCGCCGAGGTGCCTCTGGACCGTGCCGCCGTGGCCCTGCTGCGCCAGGTCGCCGACACCGAGCCGATGCGCCCCGGGGAACTTGCGGCCCGCCTGGGAGTGGAGGCCTCCCACGTCACCCGCACCGTCCAGCAGCTGCAGAAGTCGGGGTACGTCACCCGCGTCCCCGACCCCGACGACCGGCGCGCCCAGCGGATCCAGCTCACCGAGACCGGGCGGCAGGCGATCGACCGTATCCGTGACGCCGGCGCCCGAGGCATGCAGCTGGCCCTGGCGGACTGGTCGCCCGAGGAGCTCCGCCAGCTCGCCGGCCTCTTCCACCGCATGGTCGACGACTTCCTGTCCTACACCGTGGACGACGAGAGCGAGGAGAGGACGCCGGCCGGAACGGCCTGAGGCTCACCCCGTCGGAAGAGGCGACCTGGCCGGCGAAGGCTCGCGCAGACCCCGCAGCAGCAGGCCGCCCAGCGCGGGCAACGCCACCAACGGCAGCAGCGCGGTCCGCAGCGACGTGGCGTCGGCCAGCGCCCCCACCACCGGGGCGGCCAGCCCGCCGACGCTCACCGTCAGTCCCAGCGTGACCCCGCTCGCCGTGCCCACCCGCCCCCGCAGGTAGTCCTGACCGAGGGTGACGTGCAGGCAGAACGGCACGTACAGGCCCGCCGAGGCCAGGGCGACGAACGGATACACCGCCGGGCCGGGGACCAGAACCACCCCGGCCACCGCGAGTACGGTCAGCGCGTACGCCCGCCGCACCACCGCGAGGCGCCCGTACCGGTCGGCGAGCCGGCCCCCGAGTACCGTCCCCACGGCACCGCCCGCGTACAGCACGCACAGCGCCGCCGTACCGGCCATGTTCCCGCCGCCGGTGCGCTCACGGACGTACAACGAGACGAACGCGCTCAGTCCGACGAACACGACCGACCGGCAAACCACCGCGCACGAGAGCCGTAGGAACGACGGCCAGTCGTCGTCCCCGGTGCCTTCGAACGAAGGGTCGGCCGTCGCGCGGACCCGGGACGCGCGCACCGCCGCCATACACAGCGCTGCTCCCGCCACGGCCGGAACGGCCAGCAGGGGAGAGGCGTCCAGGCCGCCCGTGGCGATCACGGCGGCGACCAGCGGCGGGGTCAGTGCGAAGCCCACGTTCCCGCCGAGGGCGAACCACCCCATGCCCCGGTTGCCCCCGGGAGCGACGGCACGTGCGGCCCGGGCGGCCTCCGGATGGTAGGCCGCGACCCCGATCCCGGACACGGCGACCGCCGCCAGGGTGAGCGGACAGGAGCCGAGGACCCCGCTCAGGGCGACTCCGGCACCGGCGGTCAGCGCGCTCAGCGGCAGCAGCCATGGCATCGCCCACCGGTCGGTGAGCGCACCGAACAGCGGCTGGACGACCGACGACAGCAGGGACGCGGCCAGGACGACGCCCGAGGCGGCCGCATATGAGTAGGCGCGCTCCGCGACGAAGAACGGCACCAGGGCGGCCACGGTCCCCTGGTACACGTCGACGTAGGCGTGGCCGAGGGATCAGCGTCCGCCACACGCCCGTGGCGCTCACGCGTGCCCAGCAGCTCGCCGCCGGTGCCCGCATCGACGCCCACCGGCACGACGACCACCAGATCGTCTACGCGGGCTCCGGGCTCCTCGCCGTCACCACCGACGCCGGGACCTGGTTCGCGCCCGGCACCCGTGCCATCTGGGTCCCGGCGGGCACCGTCCACGCCCACCGCGCCCACGGCCGGCTCGACCTGCACCTCGTCGGTCTGCCCGCCGACGACAACCCGCTCGGTCTTGACGCCCCGACCGTCCTCGCCGTGGGCCCGCTGCTGCGCGAGCTGATCTTTGCCTACACCCGCGACCCCGACGAGGACAGCCCCGAGCGCGGCCGCCTCCTCGCCGTCCTGCGCGACCAGTTGGGTGCCTCGCCCCAGCAGCCCCTGCGGCTGCCCACCCCCACCGATCGCCGTCTCGCCGCGGTCTGCGCGCTCGTCCACGCCGACCCCGCCGACCCGCGCACCCTGGCCGCGCTGGGCGCCGCGACCGGAGCCTCGGAGCGCACCCTGAGCCGCCTCTTCCGCGGTGAGCTCGGTATGACCTTCCCGCAGTGGCGCACCCAGTCACGCCTCTACCACGCCCTGCGGATGCTCGCCGACGACGTCCCCGTCACGACCGTCGCCCACCGCTGCGGCTGGTCCTCCGCGAGCACCTTCATCGACGTCTTCCGCCGCTCCTTCGGCTGTACCCCGGGCACCCACAACCGCCGTTCCCGGTAGGGCGGAGGCCGCTGTCCAAGCTGCTTGTACCGTCCAGTAATGTGCGCGGCAGCCCCCCAGGAGGAGGAACCGTGCCACGGTCCCCACGCTCACCCCTGTTGCTCGCCGGCCTGCTGGCCACGGCGGGCGTCGCCCACTTCGCCGCACCGCGCTCGTTCGACGCGACCATCCCGAAGGCTCTGCCCGGCAAGCCCCGGACCTGGACCCACGCGAGCGGTGCCGTGGAACTCGCGCTGGCCGCCGGTCTGGCGCTGCCGCGGACCAGGCGTACCGCCGCCCTCGCCTCGGCCGCCTTCTTCGTCGGGGTGTTCCCCGCCAACGTCAAGATGGCCGTCGACTGGCGCCACCGCCCCACCCCGCAGAAGGCGGCGGCCCTCGGCCGGCTGCCGCTGCAACTGCCGCTCGTGCTGTGGGCACGCAGCATCGCGAAGAACGCGGAGGTCCAGGCATGAGCAAGGCGATGGAGATCGGCGACACCGTCGAGGACTTCGAGCTCCCCGACGAGACCGGCACCGACCGCAAGCTGTCGGAACTGCTCGCCGACGGCCCGGTGGTGCTCTTCTTCTACCCGGCCGCCCTGACCGCCGGCTGCACCGCGGAGGCCTGCCACTTCCGCGACCTCGCCGCCGAGTTCGCCGCGGCCGGCGCCCGGCCCGTGGGCATCAGCGGCGACACCGTCGAACGCCAGCAGGAGTTCGCAGGGCGTCACACCCTCGGCATGCCCCTGCTGTCCGACGTCGACGGCGCCATACGCGAGCGGTTCGGCGTCAAGCGCGGCTTCTCCATGGCACCCACCAAGCGCGTCACCTTCGTCATCGCCGAGGACCGTACGGTCCTGGAGGTCGTCCGCAGCGAGCTGCGCATGAACACCCACGCCGACCGCGCCCTCGAGGCCCTGCGCGCACACCGCAAGTGACGGACGGGGCCCGGTTGCTCCGTTTCGGTTGATGCGGTCTGACAATAGGACCATCCTGGACGATATGGAGCACGTCTCCGCTACGGCGGTCACCGACGCCGCAGGCGTTGTGACGGGGTGGAGCGAGGGTGCCCGGCGGCTGACGGGACGCACGGCCGAGGAGGTCGTGGGGCGGGCGGCACGGGAGCTGCTCGCCGAGGACCCGCCGGGACCGGCCGTGGCGGCTCTGAAGGGGACCGTCGTACTGCGCCACCGCGACGGTTCCCCTCTCACGCTCTTCGTGGAGGCGTGCCCCGTCCAGGGCGGCGACGGCACCCCCACCGGCTATGTGATCACCGCCCGGCCGCCCGCCGACGGGGAGTCGACGCTGGCTGGGCAGGCCTTCCAGCAGGCCTCCATGTCCATGTCGGTCTTCGACACCCGGCAGCACTATCTGCGCCTCAACGACGTGGCCTGCCGGGTGATGGGCGTGTCCGAGGAAGCCCTCCTGGGCCGCTTCTTCTCGGACACCGTCGAGGACGCCGAACACAGCCGCGGGTTCCTGGCCAACCTGCGCCAGGTCGCCGAGACCGGCAGGCCGGCCCGCTACGAGAGCTTCACCGGCGCGCCCGCCCTCAACCGCGAACACGCCTGGACCTGCGAGATGTGGCCCGTCCGCGACAACAACTCGGCAGAACTGACCGGTGTCGCGTTGGCCGCCTTCGACAGCAGCGACCAGTACTGGGCCCGGCAGCGGCTGGCCCTGCTCAACGAGGCGGCGGCCGTCATCGGCACCACTCTGGACGTGGTGCGCACCTGCGAGGAGCTCGTCGAACTCCTCGCACCCCGCTACGCCGACTTCGTCAGCGTCGACCTTCTGGAATGGGTCCTCGGCGCGGACGAGCCGCCGACCGCCCTCGAAGGGGACATCGTGCTGCGCCGCGTCGCCCACGGCTCCGGCCACGAGGGCACCCCGGAGGCCGCCGTCCACCTGGGCGAGTCGGACGTCTACCCCTCCTTCTCACCTCCCGCGCGAGCCCTCCGCGACGGCCGGGCGGCCATCAGCCAGGCCGGTGAACCCGACTTCATGCGCTGGGTCGCCGAACGCAACGCCCGTGCCCCCGCCGGACGCGCCTACCGCAAGGGCGTCCACTCCATGCTCGCCGTGCCGCTCAAAGCCCGCGGCACCACCTTGGGCGTGGTGGTCGCCGTGCGCATCGCCCACCCCGACGACTACAGCGACGACGACGCCGTCCTCGGCGAGGAACTCGCGAGCCGGGCCGCCGTCTGCATCGACAACGCCCGCCGCTTCGCCCGCGAGCGCACCACCGCGCTGGCCCTGCAGAACAGCCTCCTGCCACGCGGCCTGCCCGGACAGGCCGCGGTGGAGGTCGCCCACCGCTATCTGCCCTCGGGGTCGCTGGCCGGCATCGGCGGCGACTGGTTCGACGTCATCCCGCTCTCCGGCAGCCGCGTCGCCCTCGTCGTCGGGGACGTCGTCGGCCACGGCATACCGTCCTCGGCCACCATGGGCCGCCTGTGCACGGCCGTGCGCACCCTCGCCGACGTCGACCTGCCGCCCGACGAACTCCTCACCCACCTCGACGACCTGGTCACCCACCTCGCCTCCGACGACCGCCCCGACGCGGGGGGCGAGGTCGCCGAGCTCGGCGCGACCTGCCTCTACGCCGTCTACGACCCGGTCTCGCGCCGCCTCACCGCGGCCGCCGCCGGCCACCCGCCGCCCGCCGTGGTCCTGCCCGACGGCACCACACAGCTCGTGCCCCTGGCCGCCGGACCGCCGCTCGGCGTCGGCGGTCTGCCCTTCGAGGCCACGGAGATCCAACTGCCCGAGGGCGCTGTCGTCGCCCTGTACACCGACGGCCTCATCGAGGACCGGGACCGCGACGTCGACCACGCCATCGACGAACTCTGCCGCGCGCTGACCGCGAGGACCGACACCCTCGACGACCTGTGCGACACGGTCCTGAAGGCCGTACTGCCCGAAGAACCGAGCGACGACGTGGCCCTGCTGCTGGCCCGCACCCGGGCCCTCGGCGCCGACCGGGTCGCCACCTGGGACGTCGAGCCGGACCCCGCGCACGTCGCCGCGACCCGGCAGGCCGCGAACGAACAACTCGCCGCCTGGGGACTGGAGGAGACCTCCTTCGTCACCGAGCTCGTCGTCAGCGAACTGGTCACCAACGCCATCCGCTACGGCGAACCGCCCATCCAGCTACGGCTGATCCGCGACCGCACCCTCATCTGCGAGGTCTCCGACGGCAGTTCCACTTCCCCGCACCTGCGGCGCGCCCACGCCTACGACGAGGGCGGCCGCGGGCTCCTGCTGGTCGCCCAGCTCACCCAGCGCTGGGGGAGCCGGCAGACCGGCAGCGGCAAGACGATCTGGGCGGAGCAGTCGCTGGAACCGCCGGAGTTCTGATCAGCTCACTGGAACGAGCAGCCGGGGTTCGGCACGTCCTCCGAGTACGGCGAGCCGTGCGGCAGCACGTACAGCACCTCCAGGACCAGCGTCGTGTCGCCCTCGTTGCGGCCGAGATGGACATCGCTCGGGCCGCCCGGCTCGCGTACGACGGTGCCCTGCGGGTAGACGCCGTCCACAGCGCAGTCGGCGTGGTAGTGGGTGAGGGTGCCCTGCTTGACGTACCCGTAGACGAGGCCGTCGTGGTAGTGCCAGCCGGTTGCCTGGCCCGGCGGAACGGTGATCTCTCTGAGGACGTAGTCGGTGTCGCCCACGGTCTTCTGGGCGATCAGCGTGCCGACTACTCCGGGGCCGGGCGGGGTCGCCTGGGCGGTGCCGCCGACGAGGACGGTGGCGGTGACGACCGCGCCGGCGATGGCGGTGCGGAGCGCGTTGCGCATACGGAAGGCCTCCTGGCTCGGGTTCATGAGCGACGACGTGCCACAGGGAACGCCGCCGTGAGTGTCGCTGTGAACATAGAGGCACAGAAGGCCAGTTGGGGTGTTGTTCGACGGATCTTCCGGTTCAGGACTCCTCGGCGGCGACCTGGGCGAGGGTACGGCCGGTCCGCGCCGAGCGCGCCCTGCGCGGATCCGGGGTGCCGTGTCCGCGGGCCCCGCCCTCGGCCGTCTTCACCAGGAGCCAGTTGTCCTCACGGAAGCGGGTCAGCGCGTACGCGCCGTGCAGCTTCGCCCCGTGCAGCCGGAAGGTAGCGTGCCCCCGCTCCAGCGACTCCGCGAAGTCGACGGGGTGACCCTTCCTGTCGTGGCTCAGCGGCTCGTAGCTCCCGTGGTCCCAGACGATCACGGTGCCGCCGCCGTACTCGCCCTCGGGGATCACGCCCTCGAACTCCTCGTACTCCAGGGGATGATCCTCCGTGGGCACGGCGAGCCGCTTGTCCTTGGGGATGTCGGAGGGGCCCTTGGGGATCGACCAGGACTTCAGCACGTCGTCGACCTGGAGACGGAAGTCGAAGTGCATCGTGCTCGCGTCATGGATCTGCACGACGAACCGCGGCTCGGCGCCTGCGCGCCCTTCCCGGCCCTCGGGCTCGCCGGTCCTTCGGAAATCCCGCTTGCCGTGGTAGTCCCGCAGTCGCTCACTCATGGGCCCCGAGTGCCCCTCCCACGGCTCAGAACTCCTCGTGCACCTCCGGGTCGCCACCGAGGCGCCGGTGCTCACGGTCGCCGATCGCCGCCATCTCGGCCTCGCTCAGCTCGAAGCCGAACACGTCGAGGTTCGCGCGCTGCCGCTCGGGGTCGCCGGACTTCGGGATCGGCAGGGCGCCGAGCTGGATGTGCCAGCGCAGGATCGCCTGACCGGGCGTGACCCCGTGCGCCTCGGCGACGCGGGCCACGGCCGGGTCGTCCAGCAGGTCGGAGCCGCGGCCCAGCGGGCTCCAGCTCTCGGTGACGATGCCCTTGTCGGCGTGGTGGGCCCGCAGCCCCTCCTGCGGGAAGAAGGGGTGCAGCTCGATCTGGTTGACGGACGGCAGGACCCCGGTCTCCTTCTCCAGCCGCTCGATGTGCGCGGCCGTGAAGTTGGAGACCCCGATCGACCGTACGAGGCCGTCCTCACGCAGCTTGATCATGGCCTTCCACGAGTCGACGTACTTGTCGACACGGGGGAGCGGCCAGTGGATCAGATACAGGTCCACGTACTCCAGGCCCAGCCGGGCGCGGGACTCCTCGAAGGACGCCAGGGTCTCCTCGTAGCCGTGGTGCCTGCCGGGGAGCTTCGTCGTCACGACGATCTCCTCGCGCGGGACCCCGGCGGTGACCACGCCACGGCCGACACCGGTCTCGTTCTGGTAGTTCGTCGCCGTGTCGAGAAGCCGGTACCCGCCTTCCAGAGCGGTGCCGACCGCCCGCTCCGCCTCGGCGTCGTCCATCGGCCAGGTGCCCAGCCCGAGGGCGGGGATCTCCGTACCGTCGTTGAGCGTGTGCGTCGGGATGCTGATCACTTGCGGACCTTCCCTTGACTGTGTCGTCCCCCCAGCCTCACGGATGGGGGGAGCGGCGACCAACCGGGCGGTCTCCAGGGGATCACGCCGCGGCGCGGACCCGGGCGGCCCGTGATGACACGGTCAGGTAGCCGACGAACCCGATGATCGCGGCCGTCCACGCGAGCGTGACCGGCGACAGGCCGAGACCCAGGCCACCGCGGGTGTGGCTGACGGCCATCCAGTCGGCGAGTGAGGCACCGAGGGGGCGGGTGAGGACGTACGCGGACCAGAAGGCGGTCACCGGGCTGAGGGCGCCGAAGCGGTGGGCCAGGGCGGGCAGGCAGATACCCACGGCGAAGAGGGCGACCGAGCCCAGGTAGCCGAAGCCGACGGTGGCGGTGAGGTCGCCCGCGGCGGTGCCGAGCGCGAAGGTGGCCAGCACCGCCGCCCAGTAGAACCCTTCGCGGCGGCGGGTCCGGATCGTATGGATGGACAGAGTCCGCTCGCTCGCGTACCAGAGGGTGAAGACCCCGGCCAGTACGGCGAGGAAGGCCGGGGCCGACACCAGGTACGGCACGCCGAGGCCGACGTGCAGGACGTCGGCGGCCATGGTGCCGAACACGCTGACCATGACCACGGCACTCCAGTAGGCCCAGGTGACATAGCGGCGGAGCGTGAGCTGGACCGCCAGGGACGCCACGAGAGCGAGGGCGCCGAGCGCGACCGCCGGTATCGGGCCGAGCGTGCGGGCCAGCAGGTCCGATGCCGTCTCGCCCATACCGGTGGTCAGCACCTTGATGATCCAGAAGCCGACGGTGACCTCCGGCACCTTGTTCGCCAACTGGCGTGCGGAGATGAGGGGCCGGTCGTCGAGGACGTGCTCTGCGGTCATGATCCGCACGATGGCACGGCGAGCCTGAACACGACCTGAACGGTGTGCGGGGGTGGCCATGGGCAGGGCGGCAGGCAGATCGACCAGGAAACGCGCTCCCGGTGTGTGCCCGGGATCGTGGGACACCTCACCGCCGACGGAGCGGGCCAGCCGGCGCGCGAGTGGCAGCCCCAGGCCCGCGCCGTCGTGCCCGTCACCGGAGTCGGCGCGGCGGCCGGGCTGGAAGAGCTCGTCGAGGAAGGCAGCCGGTACGCCGGGACCGTCGTCGGTGACGTCGATGCGGACACCGTCGGGCAGTTGCCGCGCGGACAGGGTCACGGTGGAGCGGGCGTAGCGGACGGCGTTGGCCAGCAGCGGACTGAGGACCCGTTCGAGCAGGGCGGGCGCCACGCCCGCCTGGAGTCGTGGGTCCGGGACGTCGACCACGGTCTGCACCTGTTCCCGTGCGTCGAGGTTCTCGACCAGCCGGCACAGGACGGGCGCGACGGGGACGGCACCGACGGCCGTGGTGGTGTTCTGCGCGCTGTCGCGGGCGTCGTCGAGCAGGGTGTCGCAGATGGTGGACATGGACCGTGCGGCCTCCGCGATCACTTCATGGGTGGCGCGGGTCTCGGCGGCCGAGCGCGGGCGGGCCCGCCACCAGTCGAGCTCGACGAGGATCCGGGTGAGCGGCGTGCGCAGTTCGTGCGACAACTCCCCGGTCAGCTGCCGCTCGTGGCGCAGCACGGTACGGATGCGGTCCAGCAGCGCGTCCAACGAGGCGCCCAGGCGGGCGAGTTCGGTCGGCTGCTCCTCGGCGCCGAGACGTTCGTCGGAGCCGACCGCGCTCCACTGGGTAGCGCGGTCGGTCATGGTGCGTACGGGGCGCAGTGCTCGTCCGACGGCCAGGCGCGTCAGGACGTAGGTGCACGCGAGCATGACGGCGTCCAGGATCAAAGACCCCAGCAGGAGGGTGTCCGCGGAGTTGCGGTAGGGGGCGAGGTCCAGAGCCGTGACGACGGTGGCGGAACTGCGCTGCCCGGACACGGGCTGGGAGCACAGGCGGACGGAACGGGAGTTCCCGGTGTGTACGGTCCCGCACATCCCCCTGGCCCGGGCGGCGAGCCGGTCGGCGGCCCGGCTCAGGGTGCCGTCGGCCGTGGTGGACGGGGGCCTCTCCAGCAGCCGTGTCCCGGTGTAGATCCACACGCCGGCGTCGAGGACCCGGTCGTCGACGGTCTCCAGGACGCGTACCCGGGGGCCACCGGTGTCGAGCGTGGCGGCGACGGCGGCCGCGCGGTCGCGGAGTTCGGCGTCCGCCTGGTGCTGCAGGTACCGGTCCGTCACGGTGTTGAACGCGACGGTCAGGACGGCCATCAGGAGCGCGGCGGCGGTCAGCGCCACGAGCGAGAGCCGGCCGCGCAGGGTGCGGGGTGCCAGACGGCGCGGAAGCCGGTTCATGACAGCCGGTGCCCGATCCCGCGCACCGTGGTGAGACTCAGGCCGCTGCCTGCTTCGCGGAGCTTGCGGCGCAGTCGGCTCAGATACTGGTCGAGGGTGTTGTCACTGACCTGCGCGCCGTCCGGCCAGGCGGCTCTGACGAGGTCGCGGCGCGGCAGGAGGGCGCCTCCCGCGGCCACGAGCGTGGCCAGCAGGCGGAACTCCGTGGGGGACAGGTCGAAGGGGACTTCGCCGACTCGCGCGCTGTGCCGTGTCGGGTCCAGGACGAGGTCTCCGGCCGTGGCCACGGCTCGTGGCGTGGCACGTCTGAGCGAGACCCGCAGCCGGGCGACCAACTCGGCGAGGTGGAACGGCTTGGGCAGGTAGTCGTCGGCCCCGGCCGAGAAGCCGGAAAGCCGGTCGGTGATGTGGTGGCGGGCGGTCAGGAAGATGATCGGGGCGTCGAAGCCGCCCGCGCGCAGCGCCTGGCAGACGTCCCTGCCGTCCGCGTCGGGCAGCCCGACGTCCAGCACGACGGCGGCGATGTCGTCGCCTGCCAGCCGTACGGCGGTGGCGCCGTCGGCGGCGAGCACGGGCGCGAGGTCTTCGTCCAGCAGGGCGCGGCGCAGCACGTCACGCAGGGCGTGATCGTCCTCCACGACCAGGATCTTGTGGCGCATGGTTCTCCGTCGGGTCGTCGAGCGTGGGGTCGGTGGCGGGGACGAGCGATGCGGGCGCCCATCGCGCCGTCGCGCACAGGCACACTCCGAGCCACCCGGTGGCGAGCAACCAGCCACCGATGACGTCGGTGAACCGGTGCACGCCGGGATAGGCACGGGACAGACCCACCAGCACGGCCCAACAGCCGATGACGCCCGGAGCGAGACGGCACCGCGGGGGGCGCGCAGCGCGACCGCGACGATCAGCAGCCCGGCGGTGAGGGCCGCGGTGGTGGTGTGCCCGGAGGGGAAGGCCCAACCGCCGGCCGACGCAGCCCAGTCGGCAGGGAAGGGCGCGGCCGCTGGACGAGTGCCATCACCCCGTGGCGCAGCGTCTGCCCGGATCCCAGACAGCCGAGGCTCAGCACGGCGGCCCGTATCCGTTGCCGCACGGTTCGACCCGCGACCACGCCGGCCGACGCCGCGAGGACATAGGGGACGGCGCCGCTGCCGGTATCGGTCACCCCTCGGGCCATCGCCCGGGCCACGTCCGGGCGATGGCCGAGTGACCAGGTGAGGACACCGTCGTCCGCCCACAGCGGAGCGCGATCGTGGCCGATCACCATCAGGGTGAGGACGCCGAAAGCCAGACGGGCGCCGAGAGCGACGGTCCCGGCCAGGTCGGCGGCGTCGCGGCGGTTCACGACACGGGCCCGGAGACGGAGGGCTCGTCCCGCCCGGCCGTCACACCGTCGTCCGCCCTGGCGGACAGCAGTGGCCCGAGGCGGGTGGCGGCCACGCGCCGGGCCACGGGTACCGACCACTTCCTCAGCCAGAGCATCGACAGCAGCGCGACGAGCCCGCCGACCGCCATCCCCGCCACGACGTCGTGCGGATAATGCACGCCGACCCACACCCGGGAGATCGCCATCGCCACGGCCGCCATGCCCGCGACCGCCCCGAGCCGGTGCGAGACGAACACCAGCGCCACAGCGGCGGCGGCCGCGATCGCCGCATGGTTGCTGGGGAAGGACCAGTCACCCGGCGCCGGACACGCCTCCAGGGTCTTCACCCGGAGGCTCTGGCACGGCCGGTCCTCGCGCACCGCCGACTTCACCAGGGCGTCCACGCCGTATGCCGACACCACGATCACCGGCACCCCGAGGGCCGTCACCGCCGCCGCACCCCCGGCTCGTCGCGCGGACCACCAGCCGATGCCCGCGAGGACGGCGAACAGCGCGAGACCGTACGTCGACCAGAACGCCACCGCGCCGTCCAGCCAGCCCGGCGCATGCCGGGCCAGGCCCACCACGTCCAGGTAGGCGGAGCCGTCGACCGGCGCCCCGTCCAAGGCCATGATCACCCGCGTCCCTCCGGTCGGCACACCCACGTCCGGCTGAACCCTACGAGTTGTAGTAGTTCACGGCCGAAGCTCGGAGTATATCTCCTACAACTAGTAGGAGATCGCCGGGTAGTCTGTGCGGACGGACGGCGGACGGAGGGCATCCGGGTGGCGGAGCGAGGGGATGGCGGCGCCCGCGAGGCGTCCGGCAGGCGGGCCCGCGGCGAACTGGAGAGCGAGGTGCTCGCCGCGCTCTGGGCCGCCGAGGGCCCTCTGACCGCCGGCCAGGTCCGGGAAGCGCTGCCGGGCGACCTGGCCTACACGACCGTGCTGACCATCCTGTCCCGGCTGTACGACAAGGACATGCTGGTCCGGCACCGCGAGGGCCGGGGCTACGCCTACGAGCCGGCCCGCGACGAGGCGTCCCACACCGCCCAGCGCATGCACTCACTGCTGGAGGGCGGCTCCGACCGGGAGGCGGTTCTGGCCCGCTTCGTGTCGGAGCTGTCCGTGCAGGACGAGCACGTGCTACAGCAGCTGCTGTCCGGGCACGGCGCCCGTGTCGAGGACGATCGCCCCGGCGGGGGGTCGTGAGTCAGTGCTGATCAGCGTGTACGTCCCGTTCGCCGTCACCGCCGTCCTCGCCGTGCTGGCGCCCCGGCTGGCACCTCTGTTGCCTCCGCGTCCCGCTGCCTGGGCACTGGCCTGCGCCGCGCTCGTGACGGCGGTCGGCTGGGCGGGGTCCCTTGCCCTGCTGGCGTTCACCGGTGTGGCGCAGATCCCCGAGGTCGCGGAGGAGGGCCGCTGGTCGGTGGCCGCGTTGCGCGCCGAGGATCCGGTGTACCTGGTCGTCGCGGCCGGCAGTGCCCTGGTGCTGGCCGCGGGCACCGTCTCGCTGGGCGTGGCCGCCGTACGGCAGACGCGGCACGTCGTCCTGGCGCGGCGGGAGTGCGCCCGGCTGCCGCAGGAGACCGAGCTGGCGGTACTGGACGACGACGCTCCGATCGCCTTCGCGCTGCCTGGGAAGCCGGGGCGCGTCGTCGTCTCCCGGGGGATGCTGCGCTGCCTCGGCGACCAGGAGCGCGCCGCCCTGCTCGCGCACGAGCGAGCGCATCTGCGCGGCCGCCATCATCTCTTCCAGGGCCTGTGGCGGCTCGCCGCGGCCCTGAACCCGCTGCTGCGGCCGTTGGCCGTCGCGGGCGACTTCGTCCTGGAACGCTGGGCCGACGAGGAGGCCGCGGACCGGGTCGGCGACCGCACGGTCGTCGCCCACGCCGTCGGCCGTGCCGCCCTGGCGTCCGCCGGTGTGTCCCGCCCTGTGGCCCTGGCCGTGACCGGCGGGGTGGTGCCGCAGCGGGTGCGCGCACTGCTGGGCCCACCACCCCGACGCAGGAGCCTGCCCCTGGTGGCGGGCGCCGTCCTGCTGGCCGTGTGCTGCGCGAGCCTCGCCAACGCCGCGTCCGACAGCGACCGCATCATGGACAGCGCGCAGTGCGCGGCGCAGTCCCCGACCGCGAACGTACGGACGGCGGCGGGCCATCGGCACGGGCCCGAACTCTGCCGCGGTGTCCACGTCCGCCCGGAACTGCGGCGCTGACTCCGGCCCTCATGGGCGCGACTACGGCCCGAGTGGCCGGACGGCACTCGAGGGGTCTTTGCGCGCTGGGCGTACTCGGTCTGCCGCGCACCATCCGGCACTGAGACGGCACCGGCTTCGTCCCCCCTCCGCCCGCTCACGCAGGCCGCACAGCAGCGGGTCGAGGATCTGTGCACCCACATGACCCGTACCGAGGAGTCGCGGCCTCTGGCTCAGCGCCTCATGCGGACGCGGGCCACGGTGGCATCCGGACCAGTCGCCTCGTATGTGCCGGTCTCCGTCAGGAGGTCATGCCTCCCGTCGCGCGTCGATCTCGGCGATCAGGGCCTCGATGCGCTTCTGGATCTCGTCGCGGATGGGGCGTACGGACTCCACGCCCTTGCCCGCCGGGTCCTCCAGGGCCCAGTCGAGGTACTTCTTGCCGGGGAAGACCGGGCAGGCGTCGCCGCAGCCCATGGTGATGACGTAGTCGGACGCCTGCACGGCCTCGGTGGTCAGGATCTTCGGCTCTGCCCCGGAGATGTCGACGCCGACTTCCTTCATGGCCTCGACCGCGGCCGGATTGACCCGGTCGCCCGGGACGGAGCCGGCGGAACGGACCTCGACCCGGTCGCCCGCGAGGTGGGAAAGGAATCCGGCGGCCATCTGCGAGCGCCCGGCATTGTGGACGCAGACGAACAGCACGGAGGCGAGCGGGCTGGAGGACATCGGTTCTTCCTTCACGAGAGGCCAGGCTGTATCAGTCCAGAGTGATGTGAAAGTATCAGTCCATGCTGACGTCAGTCGACACTGATCTGATGCGGGTGCTCGCGGACCCGCTCCGCTTCCAGATCGTCACCCTGCTCGCCAAGGAGACGCTCTGCTCCACGCACCTGATCGAGGAGACGGGGGCCAGGCAGACCAACCTCTCCAACCATCTGAAGGTGTTGCGCGAGGCAGGGGTCGTGGAGACGGAGCCCTGCGGCCGGTTCACGTACTACCGGCTCAAGCCCGAGGTCATCGCCGCCCTTGCCGGTCAGTTCGCCGACCTCGCGGAGACCGCGCGCGCCACCGCCGACAACAACGTCAAGCGGTCCTGCCCCTGATCCGCGCCACCGTACGGCGACCCGCACCGAGGAGATCTTGTTGACCGCCACCGAGGCCACCGGCATCGCCGAGACCGATAGGAACGGGGAGTTCGCCACCACTCCACCCCCGGCCTCTCCGCTGATCGCGCGCGTCGCGGCCGAACTGGTCGGTACCGCGGCCCTGGTGGCGATCGTGGTCGGCTCCGGCATCCAGGCCACCGAGCTGACGAAGGACGTCGGGTTGCAGCTGCTGGCCAACTCCACGGCCACCGTCTTCGGTCTCGGCGTCCTGATCCTGCTGCTCGGTCCGGTCTCCGGCGCGCACTTCAACCCTGTGGTCACGCTGGCCGAGTGGTGGAACGCCCGCCGCGGCGGCGCCGGTGTCGCCGCCCGCGAGGTGGCGGTCTACCTCCCGGCCCAGGTCATCGGCGCGATCGCGGGCGCGATACTGGCGGACGCCATGTTCGGCGAGCCGCTCGTGAAGTGGTCCACGCACGACCGCTCGGCCGGTCACCTGTTGCTCGGCGAGGTGGTGGCCACCGCCGGCCTGATCCTGCTGATCTTCGGCCTGGCCCGCGCGGACCGTCTGCGCTTCGCACCGGTGGCCGTGGCGTCGTACATCGGTGCCGCGTACTGGTTCACGTCCTCCACGTCCTTCGCCAACCCGGCCGTGACCATCGGCCGTGCCTTCACCGACACCTTCGCGGGCATCGCGCCGGGCTCGGTCGCGGGCTTCATCGGCATGCAACTGGTCGGTGCGGCGGTCGGTCTGGCGCTGGTGTCGCTCATCTTCATGCCCGGTCGCACAGCCGCCGAGTGAGCTGATTCGAGACTGACGCCGCCGGGGCCGATCCTGCTCACGACAGGGTCAGGCCGGGGTCGGTGCCATCGTCAGCAGCTTGCCCATCGCGGCCAGGACCGACGGCTCGACCCGGTAGTACACCCAGGTGCCGCGCCGCTCGGAGGTGAGGAGTCCGGCCTCCTTGAGCTTCTTCAGGTGGTGGGAGACGGTCGGCTGGGAGACGCCGACGTCGGAGATGTCGCACACGCATGCCTCACCGCCCTCGTGCGAGGCGACCGCTGAGAACAGCCGCAACCGCACGGGATCACCCAGCGCCTTGAACATCCGGGCGGCCGTCTCGGCCTCCTCCGCCGTGAAGGGGCGCTCGGTGACGGGAGGGCAGCACGGCGCCACGGATTCGGCGGCGGGTTCCAGCAGCGGCAGCACCTTCGTATTCGACATGCGTCTATGTTGACACAGGTCGATCTTAAATTCGATGAATGTCTATGTTGACGCTTGTCGAATCAGGTGCCATGCTGGCCGGACCAGGCATCGATGAACGTCGAAACAAGTGTCGAAACAACGGGAGCCCTCGTGAGCGCGTCCACCACCGACCAGCTGCCCGTCGTGGTCATCGGAGCAGGCCCTGTCGGCCTGGCCGCCGCCGCGCATCTCGTCGAGCTGGGCATCGAACCGCTGGTTCTGGAAGCGGGCCCCTCGGCCGGCACCGCCGTACAAGCCTGGGCGCATATCCGGCTGTTCTCGTCCTGGGCCGAGGTCACCGACCCGGCCGCCGAAAAGCTCCTCGCCCCCACCGGCTGGACCCGCCCCGACGGCGCGACCTACCCCACCGGCGGCGCCTGGGTCGAGCAGTACCTCCAGCCGCTCGCCGATGTCCTCGGGGACAAGGTCCGCTACGGCACCACTGTGACCGGCGTGGCCCGGGCCGGCCGCGACCGGATCGTCGACTCCGGCCGTGACGAGCAGCCCTTCACCGTGCACATCGACAACGCGCACGGCAGTGAGGAGCGAATCACCGCCCGCGCCGTCATCGACGCCTCCGGTACCTGGTCCACGCCCGGCCCCGCGGGCGCGAACGGCCTGCCCGCCCTCGGCGAGAGGTCCGCCGCCGACCGCATCTCCTCCTACGTCCCGGATCTGAACGACCCGTCGATCCGTGCCCGTTACGCCGGCCGGCGCACGGCGGTCGTGGGTTCCGGCGCCTCCGCCTTCACTGCCCTCGGGTATCTCGCCGATCTGGCCGAGGAGGAGGGCGACGGCACACACGCGGTGTGGATCCTGCGCCGGGGGATCACCGGTTCGACGTACGGCGGCGGTGAGGCCGACCAGCTCCCCGCCCGCGGTGCCCTCGGCCTGCGCGCCAGGGCGGCCGTCGAGAACGGCCACGTGAGCGCGGTCACCGGGTTCCGTACGCGGGCGGTGGAGCGTGCGGGCGACCAGCTCGTCCTGGTCGCGGACGACGGCCGCCGCCTGGACCCGGTCGACGAGGTCATCGTCCTGACCGGCTTCCGCCCCGACCTGTCGTTTCTCTCCGAACTCCGCCTCGGCCTGGATGACCGCCTCCAGGCCCCGACCGCGCTCGCCCCGCTGATCGACCCGAACGTGCACTCCTGCGGCACGGTCTACCCGCACGGCGTGAACGAGCTCTCCCACCCGGAGAAGGACTTCTACCTGGTCGGCATGAAGAGCTACGGCCGCGCACCCACGTTCCTGGCGATGACCGGCTACGAACAGGTCCGCTCCATAACCGCCGCGATCGCCGGCGACCAGGAGGCCGCCGAGCGCGTCGAACTGACCCTGCCCGAGACCGGAGTGTGCGGCGGTGCGGGCCTCTTCGACGACGCCGGCCCCGACGCCGACGCCGCCCGGAGCGGTGCCGGCGGAGGCTGCTGCGGCACCCCGGCCTCGTCCGGCGGCTGCTGAACCACGCACGCTCACCAGGAGGTTCGCCATGTCCCGCATGCAACTGGCTCTCCGCGTCCCCGATCTGAAGGCGTCCGTCGCCTTCTACAGCAAGCTTTTCGGCACCGAACCCGCCAAACTCCGCGACGGCTACGCCAACTTCGCCCTCACCGAGCCTCCGCTCAAGCTCGTCCTGATCGAAGGCTCGGCGAGCGAGGCCACACGCATGGACCATCTCGGCGTAGAGGTCGAGACGACCGATGCGGTCCACGCCGCCACCACCAGACTGGCCGAG
This sequence comes from Streptomyces sp. NPDC048420, assembly GCF_040651535.1. Taxonomy (NCBI): domain Bacteria; kingdom Bacillati; phylum Actinomycetota; class Actinomycetes; order Kitasatosporales; family Streptomycetaceae; genus Streptomyces; species Streptomyces sp. NPDC048420. The sequence continues at coordinate 213,958 of NZ_JBEZKG010000015.1, read as the reverse complement.
GCAGGCCTGGCGACCACTGAGGAGAACGACACCACCTGCTGCTACGCCCGCCAGGACAAGGTCTGGGTCCACGGCCCCGGCCGGGAACCCTGGGAGGTGTACGTCGTGAAGGCCGACGCCGACTTCCTGGCCAAGCGGCAGGGCAGTACCTGTTGCTGAGTTCCGGGCGCGCTCAGTGATCAGTCCAGCGACGGGTCCAGCTCTGGAGCCGCGTCGAGTGCCACGAGTGCCGCCGCCAGCTGCTGTTGCGACGCCTCGCAGAGCGCACCGCCCTGGACCGCGGTCACGAGTTCGCCGGCGAGCCGATGAAGCTTGGTGTTCGTGTTCTGGGAGACGCGGACCAGTACGGTCCAGGCGTCCTCGGGGCTGAGCTTGAAGGAGGCCATCAGGATGCCTTTGGCCTGGTCGATGACGGGACGCGTCGCCATGGCCCGGCGCAGTTGATCGACCTCGTCGCGGAGTTCCTGCGCCTCGCGGTTCAGGGCACGCTCCCATGCGGACGGCGCCTGGTGGTCCGGTTCGAACAGCGGGCGGGTCCCGGTCGCGGACAGCAGCCATCGCACGGCGGGACTGGCGGACCGTATGGAGAGCGTCTTGCCGCTGTCCAGGGCATGGCGCCTGGCGGCGAGCAGGACATTCAAGCCGGAGCAGTCGCAGAAGGCCGCGCAGCTCAGGTCGAGGTCCACACCCCGAGTGCTGCTCCCGACGGCCTTAAGGAGCGCGGCTTCCAACGCTTGGTCCGTGCTGATGTCGAGCTCGCCCCGAACGGTGACGAGCACTCGTTCGCCCAGGGCCACCGCATCGATCGTCAGATCCTGCACCGCGGCGGGTCCGGTCGGTGACATGTGCGTGATCATGGTGCTGTCCTGGTGAGGCTGCCGGAGCGCGCGGCTCCGGTGGGGACATCCACTGCTCCGTTTCCCAGGTTGCGGCCTGAGGCCTAACCCGTCAAGAGATACCGGAAATGTATTTCCGTCTTTTGTGTACGTGAATTGGGAGTCCTATGCTGGTGGGTATGGGAGACGCGCCTGAGCCGCACAGCGGCTGGACCTTTCTCACCAGCCATGCCCGGGTCCTGGCTGCGATCGCGCACAACCACACAACCCGCATCCGAGACATCGCCGCCCACTGCCGTCTGACCGAACGCGCGGTGGGGAGGATCATCTCCGATCTGGAAGCCGGCGGGTATCTCACCCACACACGCGAAGGCAGATCCAACACGTACCGCATCCGATCGGGAACCACCTTGCGTCACCCGGCGGAGTCGGGGCTGGCCGTGGCGGAGCTGCTGACACTGCTGGCCGACCACGACGCACGGCGTCACGGTCCCCTCGGTGACAGTGAGCGAAGCGGCCCAGGCCGGGAGGGCGCCGACGCGTAGTGAACACCCACACGGGAACCCGGCCGAGGAACGGTGTCTGCGGTGACCGACGGGTTCACTTGGCTGGGCGACTCCGGCCCGAGGACGTAGGCCGTGCCGCCCTTCGCGGCCGGCGTCGCGGCGATCAGATGGTGGCCAGCCGGCGTTCCTCGTCGGGGACGGCGGCAGGAGCCCCGCAGTCGCGTCGGTCCCGTCGGCCGGGCGACCAGCCAGAAGTGGAGGTGGGCGATGCCGCCGAGGCCGGGCACCGCCCGTTCCGCCCGCTGGAGGGAGAGGGGCCGAGTTCGGCCGTGTGCTCGGCGGGCAGGTCGGAGAGGTCGTAGTGGCGGCGGCTGGAGCAGGGCGACCGTCGGCAGCCGGGACTCGGCGCCGGCCGCGTCCCGTCACTGCGCCCCCCGTCACCGCGAACCGGCAGGGCACGGACGGCCTGCCGCACCTGCCTCAAGCCGGGTCTGACTCGGAGCTCCTGAGGAGTTGAGGCGGCGACGGCGATGGGCAGTCAACCATGGGTGACGTGCCCCTGGGGCACACCCTTTCGGACAGGCACGGATGTCGGCGATCAACGGAGCATGCATGACGACGGACAAGGGCACGGCGGAGCAGGACGCGGGCATCGAGGTGAACCCGGTCGCCGGGCACATCGGAGCCGAGATCACCGGGGTCGATCTGACCGACGACCTGGACGCCCCGGTGGTCGCCGCGATCCGGGCCGCGGTGCTGCGCTGGAAGGTGGTGTTCTTCCGCGGGCAGCAGCTCGACCACACCGGACACGTGGCCTTCGCCCGGAAGTTCGGTCAGCCCATCAGCCTGCGCAAGCGCGGCGGTGCCTCGCCCGCGGGCTTCCCGGAGGTGGAGACGACCGCCGACCGCCTGGAGCTGGGCGGGAAGTTCGGCATGGAGCACGAGGAGTGGTTGCAGCGCCGACGGCACACTCTGCTGCGCGGCTGGCACTGCGACCACGGTGCCCGGATCGACCCGCCCGCCGCGACGATCCTGCGCGCCGAGACCGTCCCGCCGTACGGCGGTGACACCCAGTGGTCCAACCTGGCGGCCGCCTACGCCGGACTCTCGGGCCCCGTACGGGAGTTCATCGACGGACTGCGCGTGGAGCACCGGCTCGGCGTCGGCTACCAGCCCCGGCCCGGCGACGACGCGTACGTACGGCACCTGCTGGACCATCAGGTCGCCTCGCTGCACCCGCTCGTGCGGGTCCACCCCGAGACGGGCGAGCGGATCCTCTACGTCAACGGCTACTACGTGGAGCAGATCGCCGACCTCTCCCGCGCCGAGAGCCGGGCGATCCTCGACATGCTCCTGGAACAGGCGGTACGGCCCGAGTACACGGTCCGTTTCCGCTGGGAGCCCGGCAGCGTGGCCTTCTGGGACAACCGGGCCACCATCCACCTGGCCCCCAGCGACAACGCCCACCTCGGCTTCCCCCGGACCATGCACCGGGTGATGCTCGCCGGTGACGTGCCGGTGGGGGTGGACGGCAAGCCGTCGGAGGCGATCACCGGGACTGAGGCGGGGCAGTGGTGAACCGGCCCGCCGAAGCGCCGGACAGGCCTGTGCGGCTTCGGGGCGGTGGGGGTCGTGGTGGTGTCCATGGCCGGCCGCGGCTCCGTTGCCGACCGGTTCAGGGAGGTCGGGCGGGCACCGCGGTACCCGAGGGCGAGCCCCGGCGTATCGGCACCCCTCCGGCTCACCGAGAGACCTACGCGGTCGGCTTCCACCCCAGCGTCGGCCCCAGCCTCGTCGCCATGTCCGTGAGGATCTGCACATAGTCCTCGTGCTCGAAGGTGAACGGCAGCGCGAACGCCACCTCGTCCACCTCGCGGAACGCGGCGTGTGCGTGCAGCCGTTCGGCGATCTCCTCCGACGTGCCGACGATGTCCGGCGCGAACATCAGCCGGGCCGGACCCTGCGGTGCGGCGGTACGAGGGGTGCGCTTCGCCGCGTACTCCTCGTACCGCGCCCGCTGCTCCGGCGACGCCGAGTCGGTGGGGATGACGACGAGCCCCTGGGACACCCGGGCCTGCTCACCGTCGGGGTGGGCGGCGCGGAAGGCGCGGATGTGCGCGAGCTGGATCTCCGCGAAGTCGTACGGGCCGTCGGGGTCCTCCGCCTTGACGACGCTGCTGGTCAGGAAGTTCATGCCGTGCTCTCCCGCCCATCGGGCCGAGCTCAGGCTGCCCCCGCCGTACCAGAGCCGTCGGCCGAGCCCGGGGGAGTGCGGCTGCACCCGGTCCGAGAAGACCTCGAAGCCCTGCACCCCGCTGAAGTCGCTGGCGGGCTTCCCGCGCACCAGGTCCAGCAGCCGGCGCACCCGCTCGTAGGAGAAGTCCTCGGCGCCGGCCGTGTCCGGGTACAACGCTCCCTTGACCTCGTCGAAGTGCATCGGCGGGCCCACGCTGACGCCCGGGTTCACCCGGCCCCCGGACAGGATGTCCACCGTCGCCAGGTCCTCGGCGAGGCGCAGCGGGTTCTCCCAGCCCAGCGGGATGACCGCGGTGCCGAGCTCGATGCGGCTGGTCCGCTGGGAGGCCGCCGCCATGACGGCGACGGGGGAGGAGATGCCGTACTGGAGATGCCGGTGGCGCAGCCACGCGCTGTCGAAGCCGAGCCGCTCGCCCAGCTCGATGATCTCCAGCGTGGACTCGTGACCGCGCCGCGGGTCCGCCTCGTCGAACAGACCGATGGTCAGGAAGCCCAGCTTGCGCAAGGGGCGTGAGGTCGGCGGCACGGGCTCCTCCGTAGGTGTTTGACGAATCAACTAGTACGGCAGTGCCAACCCGCCCGCCCCACGCGATGTTCCCCTTCCGCACTGCCCGCGGGTCAAGACCGGGTCAGGGGAATGGTCACCTCGTCCTCGACCGGCGGGTCCAGCTCCTGGGCGAGGTTGCCGGTGGCCGCGAAGCACCGCAGGCGCACCGCCTCCGGTGTGACGTCCAGGCGCAGGAAGCACTTGAAGAAGGGCGGGCTGTAGGTCGCCGAGCTCGGTGAGAACAGCTGCGTGTAGATCTTGCGCACCGGGAGCCGGAACCGCGAGGTGCGGTCGGGGCGGCCGCCCGCCCCCAGGAGACTGGCCACCAGGCGGGTGCGGAAGGTGACGCGGGCGGGCTCACCGGGGACACGGGTGGGCGGGATGCCGAGCCGCTCGGCGATCACCGCCGTGGCCTCGGCATCGGTGAGGGTGAAGAACCGGCGCAGGTGCAGTCGGCGGCCGTAGAGCCTGCTGTAGAAGGCCAGGGAGTCGCCGCGCAGCGGATAGCAGCGGAAGTCCTTCTCGGTGACGTTCGCGACCGAGATGTGCGGGATGGTGTGGGTGGCGTGCATGAAGGCGCCGCCGCCGCCCGAGACGACGTACTGGATGGTCCGGCCGTCCACGTCGACCGGATAGCGCTGGTAGTTGTGGATGTCGCCGCCTATCGACGCGACGAAGTGGTGCTCCGGGTCGCGCACGATCTCGTCGACCGTGCCGCCGCCCTCGATGGGACAGGGGTGGTGTTCACCGTCCACGTAGAGGGGTGAGCCCGTGATGAGGATCTTCGGGCGGGGGCCCTGGGCGACCTCGCGCAGCCAGGCGCCCTGTTCGGCGTCAATGGTCCCGAGCAGCCCGGTGTCTATGCCGATGATCCGCAGCGGGCCCGCGTCCACCGCCCAGTACGGGCCCGGCTGGACGGCCTGTTGGGCCCGGGCCGGGCGCAACAGGCGTGCCTCGTCGAGGTGTTGACCGTCGTCGGCGCGCGGGCGATGCCACAGCAGGGAGCGCAGCCAGGCTCGGGTGAGGGGGCGCGGGGCGGGCTCGGGCGCGAGGGGAGGGGCGTCGTCGCAGAAGACGCGCATGAAGGCGCCGAGGTCTTCGTACCAGTCGTGGTTGCCCGGTATCGCGTAGATCGGCGCCGGATAGTCCTGGTAGGGCCGGAAGAACTTCGTGTCGTAGTCGTCCGCGCTGCCCACCGGGTAGATGACGTCGCTGGCGACGACCGCGAACCTCGTGTCCTGACTGATATTCAGAAAGCCTGGTACAACGGCGTATTGGGGGTCGTCGCCCTCACCCGTGTCGCCGATGACCATGAAGGAGAACGTGTCCGGGTCCGCTCGCCGGATCACCTTGTCGGCGGGCGCGCCGGCCGCCGCGCGCTGGGCCACCCAGCGGCTTCGGGTACGGCCCGTGGGGTCCCCGAACCAGGAGGCGACCACGCCGTTGCGGGCGGCCCACAGCGTCTTGGGGTTGAGCCACGAGATCTTCTCGACCTTGGGCGGCATCAGCTGCTTGTACTCGCCGAGTCGGGTGGAGCCCCAGCCGGCGCCTTCGGCGGTATCGCGTGAGGAGTCAGACACCGGTGCACCGTAACAACGATCTAGAACCGGTCGGGAAGGGGGAGTGCCGCACGGCACCACCCCTCCCGGAAATCACCGGATCTGTGGGGAGTCGGGGAGTGTCCCCTCACCTCTGGGGGCTGCGCGGTGCGGCCCACTGGGGATCCAGCGGGGTGCGGGCGTGCTCGACGCGGCTCTCCTGGTTCTCGAAGAGCGAGTCGGGTCGCGGCGCGGTGCGCCCGGTCGCGGCGGACAGACGGTTCCAGTCGCCGTCCCCGAGCACCAGCAGCGGGTCGAACATCACGACCACGCCTGCCAGTATGAGGAAGATCACCGGCCCGACGAGCATGGGCAGCAGCAGGGAGTTGGGCGAGTCGCCCGCCCACGAACCGCCCACCTTGCTGTGCACATGGACGCTGACCGCGGCCATCCCCGTGTAGTGCATCCCGGAGACGGCGACGCCCATGATCAGGCTGGCCCCGAGGCTCATCATGAATCCGCGGATCGTGACGGCCGCCCACAGCGCCGCGGTCGCCGCGACGATCGCGATCACCACGGAGAGCCCGACCACGAACGGGTCGTACTGGACCGTCCCGTTGAGGTGCAGTGCCGCCATGCCCAGGTAGTGCATGGCCGCCACGCCGAGCCCGGTGACGATGCCCGCGAAGGCCAGGTTCGGGGTGCTGGCGCCCCGGTAGCCGACGATGAACACGCCGATGCCCACGACGACGATCGCCACGGCGAGACTGAGCACCGTGAGCCCGACGTTGTAGCGGATGCGGGTCTCCACGACATGGAACCCGATCATGGCGATGAAGTGCATCGTCCAGATGCCGCAGCCGATCGACGCGGCGCCGAGCCCGAGCCAGCCCGCCTTCCACGACTGGTTGCTGAGCAGGGTGCGCACGATGCACCGCAGCCCCAGAGCCCCACCTAAGCACGCCATCACATAGGCGGCCACCGGTGTCACGGCCCCGTAGCGGAACCCGTCAACCGTTCCTTCCACTTGCCAACTCCCCCCAGAGCAATGGCTGATCCTGGGGGAAGGGTTACTGTTGAGGATCGTTCAAATCAAGGCCTTACCGCAGGTAAGCAGCGGGCTCTCGAATAACGCGGATGAACTCGGGCCACAAGAGGGCGTCTTCCGGCCAGGTGGCGCCATGTGGAGGGCGTGCGTGGCAGAGTTGAGGATTTTGAGGAAAACGGGTTGCAGGGCCGGTTGTGGTTCGTGAACGATCGCCGTCCGTGACGAGTACCCAACAACTTCCCTCCGCCGTGCGCCCGCTGGCCCTGGTCACCGGCGTGGGCCGCACCGTCGGCATCGGCGCCGGAATCGCGCGACGGCTCGCGGCCTCGGGGTGGGACATCGCCTTCACCTACTGGAACCCGTACGACGCCCGCATGGCCTGGGGCACCGAGCCCGGCGCGACCGAGGCGATCGACAGGGCCCTGGCCGAGCAGGGCGCGGCCACCGCCGCGATCGAGGCCGACCTCGCCGACCCCGACACCCCGGCCCGGGTCCTCGACGAGGTGGAACGACGGCTCGGTTCCGTGACCGCGCTGGTGATGTGCCACTGCGAGTCCGTCGACTCCGGTCTGCTCGACACCACCGTCGAGAGCTTCGACCGGCACTTCGCCGTCAACACACGCGCGACCTGGCTGCTCATCCGCGAGTTCGGCCGCCGCTTCACCGCCGAGCACGGCACCGGCCGCATCATCGCCCTCACCAGCGACCACACCGTGGGCAACCTGCCGTACGGGGCGAGCAAGGGCGCGCTGGACCGCATCACCCTGGCCGCCGCCCATGAACTCGCCCACCTCGGCGTGACCGCCAACGCCATCAACCCCGGCCCCGTCGACACCGGTTGGATGTCCGAGGAGATTCGGGCGCACTGCCTCGACGCGACCCCGCTCGGCCGCCTCGGCACTCCGCAGGACACCGCCCACCTGGTGGACTTCCTGTGCTCCCGCGAAGGACAGTGGGTCAACGGGCAGCTACTGAAGAGCAACGGCGGCTTCGAGTAGGCCTACTCCACCCCGTGGCCCGCCGTTGATCCGCCTGCGCATACCTTGCGTCACGCGAAGAACTTGCCCAGCAGCGGCAGCACCAGGGGGCTCCGCCGCAGGACGGCCATGTGCGAGGTGCCGGCCAGAACGGCCAACTGTGCGTCGGGGATGAGGCGTTGCATCTCCGCCGCGTGCTCCACACGTACGAAGTCGAGGCCGTCGATGAGCAGCAGGGCAGGTGCCCGCAGTCCGCGCAGGTCGTCGGCGCTCCAGGGCAGCGGGCGGGGGCCGTCGCGGAGACCTTGGCGAGGAAGCCCTGGAGTGCCCGGGATCGGGTGCGGTCGCCGCGTAGGCGTCGGCCATCGCGAGGAAGTCCGCCTGGCTGGGCAGCCGGGGCGAGGTGCAGTCCGGGACGCGGACCTCGTCGTGGACACCGTCCTGGGTGTACGGGCCGGCGGCGAGCGCGAGCCGTCCCACGCGCTCCGGGTGCCGGACCGCGATCTCCAGGGCGGTCAGTCCGCCGAGGCTGAACCCGAGGAGGTCGGCCTGCTGGATACCGAGTTCGTCGAGAAGCGCCACCACGTCGGACGCCAGCTGCGGCACCGTCATCTCACGGTCGCGTCGGCGGTGTGGCCGTGCCCCTGGAGCTCGGGAGCCACGACACGCAGATCGGCGGCCAGGGTTCCCGTCATGGTCGGCGCCGTCATCACATCCGTTCTGCGGGGTTCGTATGTGAGGAACACCTGACGGAGGCGCCGAACTCATCGCCGCGAGCCTGGGAGAGGCATCGTGTCTCAGTCGTACTCGTCCGGCAGCCGCAGCGCCGGGCCGCCGACCTGGAGCCCGAGCGGGGTCGCGCGGTCCTTCGGCTCCTCCCACTCCTCCTGACGGCCAAGCGCGGTGAGGTCGAGGTAGGGGTAGCCGTTGTGGAACTCCTCGATGCCCCGGCCGAACGTGGAGTACGTGTGGAAGACCTCGTCGCCGACCCGCAGGAAGGCGCTGATGCCCGGCCAGTCCCCGCGCATGCTCTCCGACCAGGGCGTTCCCGCCTCGGCGAGCTCGGCCTCGGAGCGGTGGAAGATCTGCACCGGGGCCACCCGGTCGTCGACGGTCGCGTGGAAGTCGTAGTTGAAGTCGCTGCCCGCCGAGGAGTACCAGGGGAACGACCAGCCCATCCGCTCGCGGTACGCGGCGAGTTCGGCGTACGGCGCCCTCGTCACCGCGGCCAGTGAGGTGCCCCGGACGTGCAGCTGCCGCAGGTTGCCGATCTGGTCGGCCGCGGAGGAGCAGCTGGGGCAGCCGGTGTCCCGGGGGCGCTCGGTGCCGTCGGCGTCGACGTCGAAGGTCCACATGAAGTGATGCACGACCAACTGGGGCCGCCCCTCGAAGAGTTCGAGCAGGCTCACCTCACCGTCCGGGCCCTCGAAGGCGTACGGCTTCTCCACGCGGACCATCGGCAGCCGCCGCCGAGCGGCGTTGACCCGGTCGCGGGCCCGGGTGACCTCCTTCTCCTCGGCCAGCAGCTCCTTGCGGGCGCGGAGCCACTCCTCGCGTGAGACCACCTCGGGCAGACGAGTCGACATATCGATCCTCCCGGTCGCTGTCAGCCGCTCTTGCGAGACAGGGTGGGGGCACGGCCCCCACCTCCAGCTTGCGCCGAAGCGGGGGAGCCGGCGAACGTGCACCCCGTCACGGCTTGCGGGCGAGTCCGCCGTGCTCGGCGACGAGCTGCGGGGTGGGGGAGCCGGGCTCCGGGCGCCACTGCGTGACGGAGACGACTCCGGGTTCGACGAGGTCCAGGCCGTCGAAGTACCGGGTGATCTCGTCGACGGTGCGCAGGTTGTACGGGACGGCCCCGCTCTTGTTGTAGGCGTCCTGGGCCTGCTCGAAGACCGGGTCGATGCCGAGCGACCCGTCGTTGACGCAGAGGTGACTGCCCGAGGGCAGGGCGGACATCAGCCGGGTGACGATCGAGCGGGCCTGGTCGTGGTCGGCGACATGTCCCAGGATGTTGCTGAGGATGAGCCCGACCGGGCGCTCGAAGTCCAGGGTCTCGGCTGCGGCCGCGAGGATACGGTCCGGATCCGTCGCGTCGGCGTCGATGTAGGCGGTCGCGCCCTCAGGGGTGGAGTAGAGCAGGGCGCGGGCGTGGGTGAGGACCATCGGGTCGTTGTCGACGTAGACGATCCGGGACTCGGGGGCGATCTGCTGGGCGACCTCATGGGTGTTCTGGGCGGTCGGAAGGCCGGTGCCGACGTCCAGGAACTGCCGGATACCGGCTTCGGAGACCAGGTACGTGATGGTGTGGCGCAGGAAGGCGCGGCTGCCGCGGGCAATGGTGACGATGCCGGGGAAGACGTCGGTGTAGGCGTCGCCGGCCGCCTCGTCGACGGGGTAGTTGTCCTTGCCGCCGAGCCAGTAGTTCCAGATACGGGCGGAGTGCGGCACCGAGGTGTCGATCTTCGGGTGCTCCGCTGCGGTCATGAGTCGGGTCCGTCCTTCAGGCGGTGCGTCGGTCGTCCATGGCACAACCTACGTCCGAACGCCCGCCGCTCGCCTGTCAGTTCGGATTTTTCGGTCGGGCGGGGCCTTCGCTCCGATCGCCGACGGCGGACGCGGCTCTCAGCTGCCGCGACGCGTCCGGGCCGCCCGGCGGGCCTCGGCGAGCCTGCGGGCCTCGTCGGCCTTCCGGGACTTGCCGCCGGTGCCGCGGGAGGTGTCCTTGCTGGTGCCCAGGCCGCGGAAGGGCGCGTTGGTGTTCTTGGGCCGGGGTCCGCCGTCGAGCGGGGTGCCCGAGGGGGCCTTGGCTCCGGTGATCCGGCTCAGCTGCGCCTCGCCCGAGCGCACCTTGGTGACGGTCGGCTCGATACCGGCCTCGGTCATCACCCGGCTCGTCTCGCGCCGTTGGCCCGACAGCACCAGGGTGACGACCCGGCCGGACTCGCCCGCCCGGGCGGTGCGGCCCGCGCGGTGCAGGTAATCCTTGGGGTCGGTGGGCGGGTCGACGTTGACGACGAGATCGAGGTCGTCGATGTGCAGCCCGCGGGCCGCGACGTTGGTCGCGACCAGGACGGTGACCTGGCCGTCCTTGAACTGGGCGAGGGTGCGGGTGCGCTGCGGCTGGGACTTGCCGCTGTGCAGGGCCGCGGCGTGCACCCCGTTGGCCCGCAGATGCCGGGTGAGCTGGTCGACGGCGTGCTTGGTGTCCAGGAACAGCAGGACCCGGCCGTCGCGGGCGGCGATCTCCGTGGTGACGGCGTACCGGTCGGGGCCGTGGACGACCAGCACGTGGTGGTCCATCGTGGTGACCGCGCCCGCGGACGGGTCGACCGAGTGGACGACGGGGTCGTGGAGGTACTGACGGACCAGGTGGTCGACGTCGCGGTCCAGGGTGGCCGAGAACAGCATGCGCTGGCCGTCGGGACGTACCTGGTCGAGTGCCTCGGTGACCTGCGGCAGGAAACCCAGGTCGCACATCTGGTCGGCCTCGTCGAGAACGGCGATCCGGACCCGTCCCAGGCCGCAGGCCTTGCGCTCGACGAGGTCGTGCAGTCGCCCCGGAGTGGCGACGACGACCTCGGCCCCCTCGCGCAGTGCGGCGATCTGCCGGCCGATCGACATGCCGCCGACCACTGTGGCCATCCGAAGGCGGAGTGCCTCGGCGTACGGCGCGAGCGCCTCGGTGACCTGCTGGGCCAGCTCCCGGGTGGGCACCAGCACCAGGGCGAGGGGCTGCTTCGCCTCCGCGCGCCGCCCGGCCGTCCGTGCGAGCAGCGGCAGACCGAAGGCGAGCGTCTTGCCCGATCCGGTGCGGCCACGCCCGAGGACGTCGCGTCCCGCGAGAGCGTCGGGCACAGTGGCCGCCTGGATCGGGAAGGGCTCGTGCACACCGAGTGAGGTGAGGGTGCGCAGCAGTTCGGCCGGCAGTTCCAGGTCGGCGAAGGAATCTACCGAGGACTGGGTGGGGTCGGGGTGGTCCATGAACAGCCTTCCGCAGCGCGCAAATGTCAGATGCTAACACAAAGTAACGACCCAGTCGGCTCTCTAGTATCGAACATGTGTTTCATTCGTGGGTCCTGTGGAAGGAAGTCCGCATGGCCCCCACCACCCTCCCCGAACAACTCGTCCGCACCCTCCGCTTCACCCGAGGCGCCCCTGAGCGGTTCACTGTCTCGTCCGACGGCGCAACCGTCCTGTTCCTCCGCGGCCGCACGGGCGACGACCCGGCCACCTGCCTGTGGGCGCTGGATGTCGACTCCGGAAGGGAACGGCTGCTGGCCGATCCCGTCCGGTTGCTCACGAGCGGGCGTTCCCCGCGAACGTCCGGCATCGAGGCGTACGACACCGACGCGGCGGGCGGTGTCGTCGCCTTCGCTCTGGCCGGCGCGCTCTGGAAGCTGGACGTGGGCAAGGGGGAGCCCCGCCGTCTGCCCGCGGTCGGCCCGGTGGAGGACCCCCGGCCCGATCCGACCGGGCGCCGCATCGCCTACGTGTCGCACGGTGCCCTGCGTGTGGCGGAAGCCGATGGCACCGCGGATCGCGCCGTGGCCGAACCGGACGCCTCCGGCGTGGAGTTCGGGACCGCCGTACACACCGCTGCCACCTCCCTCGACGGTACCCGGGGGCACTGGTGGTCCCCGCGCGGAGGCCAACTGCTGTTCGCCCGGACGGACTTCACGCAGGTTCGGCCCTGGCCGACGGCCGAGCCCGCCGACCCGGCGGTGTCACGCGCCGCCCTGGCCGGGACGCCCAATCCCGACGTGACGCTGTGGCTCTCCGGCCCCGACGGGCCTCCGGTGCAGGTGAGTTGGGATCGCGGGGCCTTCGAGTACGTGGTCGGCGCCGGGTGGGACCCGCACGGGCCCTGGGCCCTCGTTCAGTCCCGCGACCAGCGCTCCGTCCGGTTCCTGGCCGTGGACCCGGGCGACGGACGGACGGCCGTCCTGGACGAGCAGCACGACTCCTGCTGGGTGCAGCTCGTTCCCGGACTGCCTGCCCGCACCCCGTCCGGCGCGCTCCTCGTCCATCGCGACCTCGGAGGAACCCGGCATCTCACGCTGGACGGAACTCCCGTCACCCCCGGGCGACTTCAGCTGCGGGCCGTGCTCCGCGTCGACGGCGACGACATCCTGTTCACTGCCTCCGACGACCCCACCGAGACCCACCTGTGGAGCTACGGCCCCAAGTCGGGCCTACGGCAGGTGAGTTCGGGTCCTGGTGTCCACTCCGGCGTCTCGCGCGGCGGCACCCTGGTCCGGGTCACCCGCGACACCGAGCGGACCGGCGGCCGGGCCGAGGTGCTGCGGGCTGGTGAACCGACCGTCCCCGTCCTGTCGTACGCCGAACGCCCGGTGCTCGGCGTCCACGCGCAGCGGCTCGTCCTCGGCCCCCTGGAACTGCACGCCCGGCTCCACTTCCCCTCCTGGCATCGCCGGGGCAGTGGACCGCTGCCGGTCCTCGTCGACTCGTACGGCGGAGCGGGCCACCAACGTGTCACCGCCGAACTGGACTGGCGGGTCCTGCTGTCGCAGTGGTTCGCCGAGCAGGGATTCGCGGTGCTCACCACCGACGGCCGTGGCACACCGGGCCGCGGGCCCGACTGGGAACGCGAGGTGTACGGCGATCTGTTCGGGCCCGTCCTGGACGACCAGGTCGCCGCGCTGCACGAGGCCGCCCGCCGCCACCCCGACCTCGATCTCGGCCGGGTCGCTTTCCGTGGCTGGTCCTTCGGCGGCGCACTCGCCGCCCTGGCCGTGCTGCGCCGCCCCGATGTCTTCCACGCCGCCGTGGCCGGCGCCGGGGTCACCGACCAGCGGCTCTACCACGCGCACTGGCGGGAGCGGTTCCTCGGCCATCCCGACGCGTTCCCGCAGCGGTACGAGGCCTGCGACCTGCTCCTCGACGCGCCTCGGCTGGCCCGGCCCCTGCTGCTGATCCACGGCCTCGCAGACACCAACGTCCCGCCGGTCAACACCTTCCGCCTCTCGGAGGCCCTCAACGCGGCGGGACGTCCGCACGAACTCCTGCTTCTGCCGGGCATCGGTCACCAGCCGATCGGCTCGACGGTCACACGGGAGCTGCTGGACCGCCAAGTGCGGTTCCTGCGGCGCCACTTGGGTGTCGTCGAGCCGACGGAGGTCCCAGCCGACATCCAGCCAGGACGTTCGTCCTAGAAGGTGCGCTTGAGCAGATCGAGCAGTGCCGTCCAGTGGCGCTCGTCGCCCTCGGCGTCGTACGCGGAGGTGTCGGCCTGGGTGTAGCCGTGGTGGGCGCCGGAGTACACCTCGCAGCGGTGGCGGATCCCGGCCTCGGTCAGCGCCGCTTCGAGGCGCTCCACCTGCTCGGGCGGCATCGACGGGTCCTCGTCGGCGTGGCCGAAGTACAGCTCGGCGGTGACGTGCTCGGCCACCAGGTGCGGGCTGTCCGGAGCGTCCGTCGCCAGGCCGCCGCCGTGGAAACCGGCCGCCGCGGCCACCCGGTCCGGATAGGCGCCGGCGGTGCGCAGGGCCAGCCGGGCGCCCAGGCAGTAGCCCGTGAGGGCGACCGGGCCGTCGGCGACCTCGGAGCGGTCGGCCAGCCACCGCAGATACGCGCCCGCGTCCCGGACCACCAGGTCGGGCGTCAGCGCCTGCATGACCGGAACGATCTGCTCGAAGATCGCAGGCCGTGCTTCGGGCTCGATGAACTCGGGCAGATCGAAGACCGGTGAACGGCCGTGCCGGTAGAACACGTTGGGCACGAGGACCGTGTAACCGGCCTCGGCGAGCCGGTCGGCCATGGACTCGAGCTGCGGCCGCAGCCCGAACGCGTCCATGTAGAGCAGGACACCCGGCCTCGGCAGCCCGTCGCCCGGGTGAGCCAGATAGGCGTCGGCGACACCGTCCTCGGTGGGGATGTCGACGGCGGTTCCCGATACGGAGGTCATGGGGGTTTGCCTCTCTGCGCAATGCGGTGGCGAGCAGCTCGCCGACCCGGCGGAACCGGGCCGGGCACATGCTTGCACGCACCATCCAACGGGTCGGCGCGGCCCCCGCCCGCTTGAGCTCGGCTTTACTCGAACCGGCTGGTGTCACCCGCTCCGTGCCGCACGATCTCCGCCTCACCGTCGGAGAAGTCGATCACCGTCGTCGGTTCGGTGCCGCAGTCCCCGGAGTCGACGACCGCGTCCAGCACATGGTCGAGGCGGTCCTTGATCTCCCAGCCCTGGGTCATCGGCTCCTCTTCGTCGGGCAGGAGCAGAGTGCTCGACAACAGCGGCTCCCCGAGCTCGGCGAGCAGCGCCTGGGTGACGACATGGTCGGGGATGCGCACGCCGACCGTCTTCTTCTTCGGATGCTGGAGCATGCGCGGCACCTCCTTCGTCGCCGGGAGGATGAACGTGTAACTGCCCGGCGTCGACGCCTTGATCGCGCGGAACACGTCCTTGTCGACCCGTACGAACTGGCCGAGCTGCGCGAAGTCCTGGCAGACCAGGGTGAAGTGGTGCCGGTCGTCCAGGTGACGGATGGTCCGGATCCGGTCGATGCCGTCACGGCTGCCCAGCCGGCACCCGAGCGCGTAGCAGGAGTCCGTCGGATACGCGATCAGCGCGTCCGACCGGATGCTCTCGGCGATCTGGGAGATGGTGCGGGGTTGCGGGTTGTCGGGGTGCACGTCGAAGTACTTCGCCATCCGCCGAGCTTATGCTGTCGCGGTGGGGCGACGACGCAGGCCGGGGGAGTGGCGGCCGACCGCCCACCGGGCTCCGGCCGCCGTACGGTTCTGCGCCGGGTTGCGTCTCCCCCAAGGGGAGACCGCAGGATGAGGGCATGGACGACGGCGGCACGCTGCACTCGATCGGTGAACTGGCCCGGCAGACCGGACTCACGGTCAAGACGATCCGGTTCTACTCCGATCACGGCATCGTGACTCCCGCCGACCGCACCCACGCCGGCCACCGCCGCTACGCCCCCGGGGCCGTCGCCCGGCTCGCCTTCGTACGGACCCTGCGCGAACTCGGCCTCGGCCTGGACGTGATCCGGCAGATCCTCGACCGCGAACTGGCCCTGGACGAGGTCGCCGCACAGCATGCCGCCGCCCTGGACGCGCAGATCGCCATCCTGCGTCTGAGGCGAGCGGTGCTCACCGCCGTGGCACGGCGCGGGCCCACTCCCGAGGAGACCCACCGCATGCACGAACTGGCCCGACTTCCCGAAGCCGAACGCAGGCGCCTGGTCGACGACTTCCTCGACGCCGTGCTCCAGGACCCCGGCACCGAGGCGATCCGTAACTCCATGACACCGCACCTGCCCGACCGCCCCACGGAGGAACAGCTGGAGGCCTGGGTCGAGCTGGCCGAACTGACCCTCGACCCGGACTTCCGGACCGGCCTGCGGCGCATGGTGCGGGCCCTCCGCCTCGACGGCTCCGCACCCCCGCGCCCGGACGTCGTGGCCCTCGCCCGAGAACACGCGGCACCCGCCCTCGACGAAGGGATACCGCCGGAGTCACCGGAGGCCGACGCCGTCGTCACCGCCCTGACCGCGCACTGCGCCCGCACCCTGGACCGCCCCGACGACACCGCACTGCGCCATCACCTGCTCGACCGCCTGGAAACCGCCCACGATCCGCGCAGGGACCGGTACCTCGAACTCCTCGCACTCGTCAACGCATGGCCCGCACCGGCCCGCCTCGCCCCAGCCGTCGCGTGGTCCACCACGGCGTTGCGTGCGCGGACGGCCCGGTGACACCGACTCGGCACAGACACCGGCCGAGGCCGACAGCGCCGATCACCTGCGTTCCGGACATGGACCGGACCGTCGTACGGCTTCACGCTCCCGGCACCGCGTCGGCCCCGGCCCTGACACTGCGCCCCTGGCGTCCGGAGGACGCGCCGGAAGCCGCGCTCCTGCACGAGGACGACGTCCTGCGGCGCTCGATCAATTCCGTCGTGGACGACGAGGCGGATGCGGTGCGGTGGGTGCGGGTCCAGCAGGAGGGCCGGCGCACGGGCGACCGGTTCGCCTTCGCGGTCGTGGAGGCAGGGCCGCTCCAGGGGCACCGGACCGATGGCGGACCGCTCATAGGCCACGCCGTCCTCAAGCGCCCCGCGCCCCGGAGACCCGTCCGCCGAGGTCGGCTACCGGACCGCGGGACACGCGCGCGGCAGGGGAGTCGCCCCGCGCGCCCTCGACGCGCTGACCTCCTGGGCCTTCGCCACCTTCGCCGAGGACGGGCTCGTACGCCTCGAACTCCGGCACCGGACGGACAACACCGCCTCCTGCCGGGTGGCCCGGAAATGCGGATACCCGCTCACCGCCCTCCTGTGCGCGGCTCCACCGCGGTTCCCGCTCGACGCACACCTGCACACACGCACCCTTCACACCTGACCGCGTCCGGCCGAGCGTCCGCCGACCGCACGTGAGGTAACGTCCCGAGCGGTGTGCCGTGGCGGACGCGAGGGGCGAGGAGAAGGGTGACGTGGCAGGTCAGGAGGGTGGGGGCCGGGTGGTGGACGCCGGTGCCCCGGCGTGGGCGCAGGAGCTCCTCGACCATCTGCGGCCGACCGGGCGTGACGTGCGCAGGGTCGTCGCCTGGCTCGCGGAGACGGTGAACGGCACGGCCTCGCTCCAGGACGACACCGGCACCCTCGTCGCCGGCACGCGCATGCCGCTGGACCAGCAGCTGGTGGCCGACATCCTCGCCGGGCGCATCGCCTCCGCGGCCACCGCGGACGAGGGCAGCCATCTGCGCCTGGTCAGGGTCGAGCATCCGGACCAGGCGTCGGCCGGAGTGCTCGCCGTGGCCCGGCCGGCCCCCTTCGACCGGCGCACCTCCGAGATCCTCACGCACACCGCCCGGGTACTCGAACTCCTGCTGCGGGCCCGTGAGTCGACCGCGGCCGGGCGGCGACTGAAGCGGGCCACGTCCGATCTGCGCCTGGCCATCCTCCAGTTGCTCATGGTGGAGGACACCGTCTCGGCCCGCCGCGTCGCCGCCGGACTGTGGCCCGGCCTCCTCGACACGGACACGGCGTGCGTCTACGTCCTCGAAGGGGACGCCGAGCAACGCGAGCGGCTCGTGGAGGAGTGCCTCGGCGCGACCGGCAACCAGGCCCTCGTGGTGCGCTGCCCCGCCATGGACCAGCACGTCATCATCGTGACCACCGGGGAGGCGGCGGGCGAGGCCCTGCGCTCGCTCGTCGACCGCAACCCCGGCACCCTCCTCGGCGGCAGCTCCCGGCAGAGCCTCGCCCGGACCGCCACCGCCTACGGGCAGGCGGTGAGCGCGCTCGCCGTGGCGCGCGTACGGCCCGACAAGGCGGCGGTGTACGCCGAACGCAACCACCCCGAACGCCTGATGGACCCGGCCGCGCTGCGGGCGTGGACCGCCCGGCTGCTGCGGCCGCTCGACACCCTGCCCCACCACACCCGCGCCGAACTGCTCGCCACCACCCGCCTCGGCCTGGAGTTCACCGCCGTGAGCGCGGCGAAGGTCCTCGGCGTCAGCCGCAACACCGTCCGCGCCCGCATGGAACGCGTCGAGTCCCTGCTGCGCACCGACTTCACCGACCTCAGCGTCCGCGCGATTGTTCATCTGGCCCTGAGTACCCAGGTCAGCCTCGCGGACGGACAGGACGACCCCGACGGCGACGGCCAGGCCCGGGCCCGGCTCGGTGATCTGCTGGCCGGACCCGCACTGGGCACCTGGGCACGGGAGCTGCTGGGACGCCTGGACAGCGACGCCCGCGATCTGCGGCGGACCCTGCGCAGCTGGATAGCAGCCGGCGCCAACGCCGAACGGGCCGCGCAGACACTGGCCGTCCACGCGCAGACCGTGCGTGAACACGTCCGCAGCGCCGAACCGGTTCTCGAACGCCGGCTGATCGCCTCCGGCAGCGACCTCTACGAGGTCGTGCTGGCCCATCTCGCGGTCGGCGAACTCGAGCACCCCGTCCTGCTCCGGGACGATCCGGGCCATCCGGACGCACCTGTGCACGAGTGAGTCCTGTGCCCGGCACAGCGGGCATCGACGCGATTCACAAGGGTCCGCAGCTCACGTAAGTTCGAGGCACCGCAGGGGGAACGACCGGAACGGGGGACCGGTCGGCCCCCTGCGACGCGTTTCGGTACCGGCGCCGCCGCCCGGCACAGGCGGGGACTGACCTGCGCGCGACGGGTACCCGTCCGGCCACGGAACCACTACCGCAGGAGGCCGGAATGACCAGCAGCACGGAGACCGGCGGCGCTACCGGCACGCCGGACAAGGACTACAACCTGATCTGGTACGTCGAGGCGTGCCTGAGCAACGCCCTGCGGCTGGAGAGCTACATCCAGGACGCGGAGCGCGGCAAGGACACCGAGGTCGCCGACCTGTTCCGCAAGGCCCAGGCGGACAGCCGCAAGGGCGCGGAGATCGGCAAGGGGCTTCTGCGCGCACGACTGAACGGCGGCTGACCGCGGAAGTACGCCGAGGGACCGCGACATGCTGTCCGCGGTCCCTCTCTCGTGCCGGACCGGCACGGGTCTGCCGGAGCTGCCGTCGTTCGTCTGTGGACCCGTCTTGAACAGCCGTAACCGATTTGAACAGCCGTAACCGATCTTCCGTACCCCATGGCGTAGTCGCCGACTGGATACGGAGAGGCTCGTGCCGCGACGAGGACGGAACCATCGGATCACCACGTTGCCCCTGGCCGCGCTCGTCGGGGGCCTCGCCCTGGTCGCAGGCTGTGGTGGTGGCGAGGACGACACGGCAAAGGCACCTCGCGCGTCGAAGTCGGCCACCACGCCCGCGGCGGGCATCGTGGCCCCGGCCAAGGTCGAGGTGATCGCCGGGCTGGCCGGCTGCAAGCCCGAGATCCGTATCGACGCGGACGAACTGCGCGAGGGGCTGTGCCACTCGGAGCAGGCCGACTACCGCATCACCACCTTCCCGGCGGAGAAGTACAAGGAGGCGTGGCTCGACGCGGCCAGTGTCTACGGGGGCACGTACCTGGTGGGTCCGCGCTGGGTGGTCAGCGCGAAGGCGGAACACCTGGAGCAGGCCCGGAACAAGATCGGTGGGACCGTGCAGAAGCTGGGGAGCACGTCGTAGATCCCGCCAGGACGCGCCGTCGGCAGCGCGTCAGGGGCGGGCCAGAAGATCGCGCAAGGACTTCGTCACGTCCGCCGGAGCCTCTTCGGCCATGAAGTGGCCGCACGAGACGGTCGTATGACGAAGGTCGGCGGCCCAGGGCTCCCACAGGGCCCTGGCGTCGTAGCCGAGGGCCGCTCCCCAGTCCTGCTGGAGCACGGTCACCGGCATGCCCAGCCGGTTCCCGGCGGCACGGTCGGCCTCGTCGTGCTCGACGTCGATGCCCGCGGAGGCACGGCAGTCGGCGACGATCGACGGGACCGCCTCGCGGCAGGCCCGCAGATACTCGGCCCGGACCTCCGCCGGGATCGCGTCGGGTCGGTTCGCCCAGATGTCGAGGAAATGGCCGAAGAACGCGTCCGCGCTCGCGGAGATCATCCGCTCGGGGAGGCCGGGTGGCTGGGCCGTGAGGTAGAGGTGGAAGGCGACCGCGGCCGACGTGCCGTGCAGGGCGTTCCACATGTCGAGCGTCGGCAGGATGTCCAGGCAGGCCAGGTGGGAGATCGCGGCGGGGTGGTCGAGGCCCGCCCGGAACGCCACGAGTGCGCCCCGGTCGTGTCCGGCCAGTGCGAACCGGGGGTGTCCCAGACGGCGGGCGAGGGTGACGACGTCGTGCGCCATGGTCCGCTTCGCATACGTGTGGGGGCCGGCTTCCCGTGGCTTGTCGCTGTCGCCGTAGCCCCGCAGGTCGGGGCAGATCACGGTGTGGTCGGCCGCCAGGTCCGCCGCGACGTGCCGCCACATCAGGTGGGTCTGCGGGAAGCCGTGCAGCAGGACGACGGGTGTGCCGGTGCCGCCTACGGCCACGTTCAGGGACACGTCCTCGGCGACGGACACGCGCTGGTACTCGAATCCGGAGATGGTGGGTTTCACGGCGGGGCTCTCTTCGGTCGTGCGGTGGCGGAAGGCATCGGGGTCCGGGCCCGGGGCGCCGATGGATCCAGGATCCGGGGAGCGAATGAGCAGCCGATGAGCGCGTGTACGTTGAGGCATGTGCGCGTGGTGGAGTTCGGAGTCCTGGGGGCCGTGGCCGCCTGGGACGAGACGGGGGAGCCGATCGTCCTGAAGGGTCCGCGCCATCGCGCGGTGCTGGCCCGTCTTCTCGTCGCCCGGCGCCGGGTCGTACCCGTCCCGCGGCTGGTGGCGGACCTGTGGGGAGAGGACCCGCCGGCGGACGCGGTGGGCGCCGTCCGGACCTTCGTCGCCGGACTGCGGCGTGCGCTGGAACCCGAGCGGCCCCGTCGGACCCCGTCCCGGCTCCTCGTCACCGAGGGCCCCGGCTACGCGCTGCGCGTCGAATCCGCCCGCGTCGACGCCTGGCGGTTCGAACACACCGTGACGGCAGCGGCGGTCCTGCCTCCGGTGCAGGCCCAGACCGAACTGGCCGGAGCCCTGGAACTGTGGCGCGGCCCCGCCTACGCCGACTTCGCCGAGGAACCCTGGGCACGTGCCGATCGCTCCCGGCTCAGCGAGCTCCGGCTGACCGCCGTCGAACGCCGCGCCGAGGCACGGCTCGCCCTCGGGGCCGCCGCCGACGCGGTGGCGGACCTCGACGCCCACGTGGTTGAACACCCCTGGCGGGAGGAGGCCTGGCGGCTGCTCGCCCTCGCCCTGTACCGCTCCGGACGCCAGGCCGACGCCCTGTCCGTCCTCCGCCGCGCCCGGCACCTGCTGCGCGAACACCTCGGCGTGGACCCGGGCCCGAGGCTGCGCCGGACCGAGCAGGACATCCTGCGCCACGCCGACCATCTGGACCCGGACGCCTCCGACCCGGCGGCACAGGTCTGGGCCGAGGCCTCCGCGTCGTACGAGAGCATGGTCCCGCCGCGGGCAGGCACCCGTCTGGAGTCCACGGCGGGACTGATGCGCGACCTCGCCGTGACCGGGGGCGCCGGCCTCGAAGCGGCCCGACGGCACCGCGCGGCGGCCGTGACGGCGGCGGAACAGCTCGGCGATCCGGAGCTGACGGCACGCGTCATCGGCGTCTACGACGTCCCCGCCGTCTGGACCCGCTCCGACGACCCGGCTCAGGCCGAACAGGTGGTGGGCGCGGCGGAACGCACCCTGATTCTGCTGCCGCCGACCGCACGCGAGACCGCGAGAGCCCGGCTCCTGGCCACCGTCGCGCTGGAGTCCCGCGGCACCCTCCCCACCGGGACCCGCGCCCTCCAGGCGGCACACCAGGCCGTGGAGAGCGCACGACGGCTCCAGGACGCCAAGCTGCTCGTCTTCGCCCTCAACGGTCTGTTCATGCAGACCTTCGAGCGCGCCGGACTCGCCGCCCGACGGGACGCGATCGGCGCGGAGATCACCGAAGTCGCCGCACAGCACGGCCTGTTCACCTACGAGGTCCTCGGCCACCTGATCCGGCTGCAAGCCCACTGCGCCACCGCCGACTTCATGACGGCCGACCGGCACGCGGCCGCCGCCGACGCACTCGCCGAGCGCCACCGACTGCCCCTCGTCACCGTCTTCACCACCTGGTACCGCGCCCTGCGCACCGCGACGACCGAGCCCCCGCATCTCGGCGAGTCCGCTTACCGGGACGCCGCCAAGTCCCTGGAAGGCGCCGGGATGCCCGGCCTGGAACACGGGCTGCCGCCGCTGGCCCTGCTGTGCCTCCAGGTGCACCACGGCCTGCCCGTCGCCGCCGACCCGCACACCGACTGGGGGCCGTACGAACCCTGGGTGCGTCCCTTGTTGCTGCTGGCCGAAGGCCGTGACCGGGACGCCGTACGCCTGTTGGCCGACGTTCCCGCTCCGCCGGGGGACCTGCTGTACGAAGCCCTGTGGACTCTGCTGGCCCGCGCGGCGATCCAGGCGGGCGACCGGGCCTTGATGCGGCGGGCCCAGGCGGCGCTCGAACCGGCCAGGGGTGAACTCGCGGGCGCCGCGAGCGGATTGCTCACCGCGGGTCCCGTCGCGGACCACCTGGCCGCCCTGGCCGACGCGCTCTCGCCGCACGCCTCTTGACCTTGGCAGAACCCCAGGCTTAGCGTTCCGGCGTTCACCCGTGATTGAAACGATTCAATAGCTTGGGGCGACCACATGCACTCAGCCATCCCGCAGCGTGACGGCCTATCGCGACGCGCGGTTCTGGCCGCCGGACTGACCGTGGGCGCGGCCGCGGCGCTCGGGGTGGCGGATCCGGTAGCGGCGGCGGATCCGGTAGCGACGGCGGGGGCCGCGCCGGCCGCCGACTGGTTCGCGAACCCGGCCCGACCGGTGCGCCCCAGGTTCCGCTGGTGGTGGCCGGACGGTCTCGTCGACCCGGACGAGATCGCCCGCGAGATCGACCAGATCGCGGACGCCGGTTTCGGCGGGGTGGAGATCGCCGCCGTCCACCACAGCATCAAGGACAAGTCCGTCCTGGACACCGCACACCACGGCTGGGGGAGCAGACCCTGGCGGGACGGTGTCGAGGCCGCGCTGCGCCGGGCCGCGAGACGGGGCCTCACCGTCGACATCACCCTCGGCCCCAGCTGGCCCGTGGCCGTCCCGGGCCTGACCCCCGACGACGAGGCCGCCGCCCAGGAACTCGCCCACGGCCGCGCCGCGTTGACCGGCGGTGCCATCTTCCAGGGACCGGTTCCGCCGCCCGTCCACGCCCCGGCCGCGGGTGTCACGCGTCAGCGGCTCCTCGCCGTACAGGCCGCCCGGGTCGACACCGCCAACTCGACCCGCAAGGAGACCGGCCTCGACCCGGCGAGCGTCCAGGACCTCACCGCGAGCGTCACCGACGGCCAACTGACCTGGACGGCACCCGAGGGCGGGGACTGGGTCCTCATCTCCTACTGGGTACGCGGTTCGGGCCAGCAGCCGGAGTCCGGCCCCCACTCCGCCCCGGCCGCCTACGCCGTCGACCACTTCAGCACCGCCGGCACCGGCGCGGTCACCTCCTACTGGGAGGACCACCTGCTGACCCCTTCCCTGAAGCGCCTGCTGAAGGCCGCGGGCGGATCCTTCTTCGAGGACTCCGTGGAGTTGGAGACCGACGGCCTGAACTGGACACCCCGGCTGCCCGAGGCCTTCGAGAAGCACACCGGCCGCCCGCTGCTGCCGTGCCTGCCGGCCCTCGTCCTGGACAACAGCAACCAAGTCTTCGCCTTCGAGGCCCAGTTGACCCGGCAGATCCGGCACGACTTCTGGGAAACCGTCTCCGGCCTCTTCAACCGCAACCACCTCACGGCCCTTGGGGACTGGGCGCACAGCCTGGACATGACCCTGCGCTCACAGCCGTACGGCCTCCAGACGGACGCCATCGCCTCGGCGGCGATCCTCGACATCGCCGAGGGGGAGTCCCTCGGCTTCAAGAACCTGGACGACTACCGCTGTCTGGCCGGCGGCCGGGACATGGCCGGGCGGACCGTCCTGTCCTGCGAGGCCGGCGCCTACAACGGGTCCGCGTACAGCACCACTTGGGACCGCTTCCTGCGCACCATGGGCGGCGCCTACGCGGCCGGCGTCAACCAGACCGTCCTGCACGGCTTCTCCTACGCCACCGCCCCGGGCGTGAACTGGCCCGGATTCGCGGCCTTCAGCCCGTACAACGGCACCGCCGGCTACGGCGAGTCCTGGGGCCCGCGCCAGCCCACCTGGCGGCACGCCGAGGACATCTCCGGATACCTGGGCCGGGTCCACCAGGTGCTCCAGAGCGGTACCGCGCGGGCGGACGTCGCCGTGTTCCGGCAGACCGGCTACACCGCCACCGGCATCGGCGCCTCCTGGTTCACGGCGACCGGGGTCCCGCTCGGCTGGACCCACCAGTTCCTCAGCGGACCCCTGCTCGACCTGCCCTCCGCCACCGTCTCTCGCGGTCGGCTCGCCCCCGAAGGCCCCGCCTACAAGGCCCTGTTCATCGAGGGCGATTTCTTCTACGGCTCCACGCCGACCCTCTCCGTGGACGACGCCCGTAAGGTGCTCGCCCTCGCCGAGGCGGGACTTCCCGTCGTCCTGTTCGGCGCCTTCGACCAGGCGCTGACCCCAGGAGTCCCGGACGACGGTGAGACGGGCCGGCTGCGCGACCTGCTCGCCCGGCTGCTCGCACTGCCCCACGTCGTCCGGGTCACCGACAAGGCCGCGGTCGGCGCGGCCCTCGCCGGACTCGGGGTGAGCGCCGACGTACGGCACGCGGGGGCGTCCACGCTCCTCAACGCCCACCGGGTCACCGCCGACGCGGACTTCTACTACTTCTGCAACGGCAAGCACGCCGAGACGGTCAAGCCTCCCGTAGCCGCGATCGACCACGACGTCACGCTGCGCCGCACCCACGGCGGGAAGACCGTGCCGTATCTCCTCGATCCCTGGACGGGCGAGGTGGTGCGGCTCGGGCAGTACACCGAGGACGGGGACGACATCACGTTGCGCGTCACGCTCCAGCCCGGTGAGACGCTGATCGTCGCCCTGGGACGTCCGGGCCTGTTCGGCGACCGCAACGGCAACACCGCCCACGCCGAGGCCACCGACGCCGACGCGGTGCTGTTCACCGAACGAGGGCTGACCCTGCGTGCCGTGTCCGCCGGTACCTGGACCACACGGCTGTCCCAGGGCCGTACGGTCATTACGCGGACGCCCGCGGTGCCCGCACCGATCACCCCGGACCGCTGGGAGCTGGACGTCGACGACTGGTACCCGGGCCCGGACGCCACCCGCACCGAACACGTCCGGCGCAGCCTCACGCTCGACACGCTGAAGCCCTGGTCGCAGATCCCGGAGCTGGCCGACTCCGCGGGCGTCGGGCGCTACCGGACCACGGTCACCCTGCCGGCCGACTGGACGCCGTCGCACGGCGCCGAGTTGGAGCTCGGGCAGGTCAGTGACACGTTCCGGGTGAGGGTCAACGGCAGGTGGCTGCCCGCCATCGACCGCCTTCACCCCGTCGTGGACCTCGGTCCCTGGCTGCGGCGGGGCGCGAACACGCTGGAGATCGAGGTGGCGACCCCGCTCATCAACCGGCTCCGGGTCGTGCAGCCCACGGTGTTCGGCGGGGTCCCCCGGCAGGACCACGGTCTGGTGGGGCCGGTCAGGGTGGTGCCCTACGTGCAGGCGCCGGTTCGCTGAGGATGGTTCGGGCGCACCCGGGTTTCGCCGGGTGCGCTCACGGCTCCGTCAGGACGCCCGTCGGCAGTACAGGAAAAGATGGGGTTCGGCGGCGCCCTCGGGGTGGTCCGGGGTGAACTCCACGACCTGCTCGGAATCCACCGTGAGACCCGCACCGCGCACCACGGCCACGACGTCGTCGGGCGCGAAGCTGGTGGCGCGGACCGGCTGGCCCATGAACTCGATCGCCAGGTCCTCCACATCGGCGGGCACGGTGGCCAGCACCAGACTCCCGTCCGGCCGCAGGGCCCCCGCCAGCTTCTCCAGCACCGCCGACTGGTCCGCACGGGGCATCTGGAGCAGCGAGAAGTACACGCAGACCGCGTCGAACGAGCCTTGCTCCAACGGCACTTCGCGGATGTCGGCACGGCGGAACGTGGCCTGCGGCACCTGCCGGGACGCGAGGTCCACCATGACGGGGGAGACGTCCACGCCCAGCACCTCGTGACCGGCGGCGACCAGTGTCGACGCCGTGGGGCGGCCGGTGCCGCTGCCGACGTCCAGGATCCGGCTGCCGGGTGCGAGCCGCCCGAGCAGCCACTCCAGCGAGGCCAGATGCACCTCGGAGTGGGCGAACGCCTTCTCGTACGTCGCTCCCAGCGCGTCGAAGACCGCCGCTGCCCGCTGTCCCTCGTCTGCCACGACTCGCTCCCCCCTCGCGGTGTCCGGGCATCGTAGCCCGGCCACGCCTGCCCACGGCCCGGCTTGCGGGCGAAAGCCGGGGCAGGGCAGGGTTCGACCGTGGCCACTTTGCTGATCGTGCATCACACGCCCTCGCCGAACTGCCAGGCGATGTTCGAAGCCGTCGTCTCCGGTGCGAGCGCGCCGGAGATCGAGGGCGTGCGGGTCGTACGGCGCGCGGCCCTGGCCGCCACGGTGTCGGACGTGCTGGAGGCGGACGGTTACCTGCTCGGCACCCCGGCCAACCTCGGCTACATGTCCGGTGCCCTCAAGCACTTCTTCGACCAGATCTACTACCCGTGCCTCGACGAGACCCGCGGCCGCCCGTTCGGTGTCTACGTGCACGGCGGCAACGACGTCACCGGTGCCCTGCGCGGCATCGAGTCGATCACCACGGGCCTCGGCTGGCGGCGTACGGCCGAACCGGTGAGCGTCACCGGCGAACCGGCCAAGGCCGATATCGAGGCGTGCTGGGAACTGGGGGCGACGGTCGCGGCCGGACTGATGTCCTAGCGTGGGCCGCCCGCGGGGCCACCCGGAGTGATCAGCCCGCTCTCGTAGGCGAGGACGACCGCCTGGACGCGGTCGCGCAGCTCCAGTTTCGACAGGATCCGGCCGATGTGCGTCTTCACCGTCGTCGGACTGAGGAACAGCCGTTCCGCGAGCTCGGCGTTGCTGAGCCCCGTCGCCAGGAGCCGCAGCACCTCCAGCTCACGGGGTGTGAGCCCGGACAGGTCGCGGTGCGCGGAGGTCGACGGCAGGGCCTCCTCCCGGTGGGCGAAGCGCTCGATCAGGCGGCGGGTGATCGTGGGCGCCAGCAGGGCGTCGCCGGAGCGCACCAGCCGTACGGCGGCCACCAGGTGCTCGGGGGTGACGTCCTTGAGGAGGAAGCCGCTGGCTCCGGCGGTGAGCGCGGCGTAGACGTAGTGGTCGAGGTCGTACGTGGTCAGGATGATCACGCGGAGCTCACCCGTGGTGTCCTCGTCGAGGATCCGCCGGGTCGCCTCGATGCCGTCCATGCCGGGCATCCGGATGTCCATCAGGACGATGTCGGGGCGGGTCCGCCGGACCGCGGCCACCGCCTGCGGCCCGTCGGCCGCCTCCGCGGTCACCTCGATGCCGTCCGCCGCGAGGATCATCCCGAACCCGGTCCGCACGAGGGCCTGGTCGTCGGCGATGACGGCTCGCAGCACGTCCGGTCTCACGCCGTCTGACAACGCGGTCTCCTTGTGGGTCGGTGTTCCTTGCTGATCGCTGACGTGGCTTCTGCGCGGGTTCGCTCGGCGGAGTTCGCGGTCGGCGGTCTGCCGTCCGATGCCGGTTGCCGACGCGGGCTCCCCACGGGGGCGCCGGTGTTCGCCGTCCGCCGTGGGGCGTCCTCGCCGATCTGCTGATCGTCAACGCGTCTTCGGCGCACGTCTGTTGGCGATGGCCGTGCGCCGACGTGACGGCGCCGCCGGTTCGCCCGCTCACGTCGTCCGCCACGGCACCTCCGCCCTGATCCGGAAACCACCGGCGAGGGTCGGGCCGGCCGTCAGTTCGCCGCCGTAGAGGGCGAGGCGTTCGCGCAGGCCGATCAGGCCGCGGCCGTTTCCGTCCGCGGGGACTCCGTCGCGGACTCCGCCGGTGTCCATGACCTCGATCTCCAGCCGGTCGCCGGACCAGCCGACGGTGACGACGGCCTCCGCGCCGGGCGCGTGCTTGATGGTGTTGGTCAGGGCCTCCTGGACCACGCGGTACGCCGTGAGGTCCACGCCGGGCGGCAGGGGTTCCGGAGGAAGGGAGACCGAGACGCCGACCGGTGTCCCCGCGGACCGCACCCGGTCGATCAGGCCGCCCAACTGGCCCAGACCCGGCTGCGGTTCGAGGCCGTCCGGGGGACAGTCCGGTCGGCGGCCGGTGTCCGGCGCTGCCAACAGGCCCATCACATGCCGGAGTTCGGCCATCGCCGCCCGGCCCCCGGCCTCGACCGCGAGGAGCGCTTCCTTGGACCGCTCCGGGGCCGCGTCCATGACCTTGCGCGCGGCGCCCGCCTGGATGACCATCACGCTCACATTGTGGGTCACGACATCGTGCAACTCGGCCGCGATCCGGGCCCGTTCCTCCTCCACGGCCCTACGGGTCGCCTCCTCGTGCGCCTGCTCCAGCTCCGCGAACCTTCGCCGGCTGGCCGCGAGCCGTCGCTGTCCGAACCGGACCACGCTGGCCAGCACCCCGGCCACCAGCAGCACCACCCCGGGGCTCGACCAGCCGGGCAGTACGGGTTCCGTGGAACGGAACGCCACCCCGGCCAGTACGGCGGCGACGACCAGACCGGTCATCGCGCCCGCCCGGTGACGGCTGTACATGACCGCCGTGTACGTACCGATCACACAGGTCAGCACGGTGATCCAGGAGGCGTCGTCGCCGATGGCGAGTGCCGCCGTGAGCACCACCGCGAACACGCTCAGCGGAAACCGCCGTCGCGCCGCCAACGGCAGCGTCGACAGCACGACCAGGACCCAGGGCGGCGCGGAGGCCGGCTCCTCGAACCGCCCGCCCGGAAGAACGGGAGGCCGGGGCGGTGCCGGCACCCCGTACTCGATCCTCGACATCTGTACCGGCCCGTCTCCGGGATAGCGGGCCGCCACCACCAGCGCGACGAACGTCAGCAGTACGGCCAGCAGCACGTCGAACCACACCGACCGGCGCGACAGCGGAGCGCCCTTCGCCTCCGGCCGCAGCGCGAGCCGCACCTGCCGACGCCATCCCCGCAGGTACTCCGTCTCCATGCGCTCATTGTCGCGGCCTCCGGTCCCGCCGCGCGTCCGTCTGCGCGACCAACGCCCCCTCCGGTGGGCGTACTTCGCAGGGATGACCCCACCCCCGGATCCTCCCCGCGAAGGGCCGCATGTCGGTGCCCCGGCCGACGCGCCCGCGCCCTGTCCGTCCGTACCTTCGCCACGCCGGCAAGGACACGACCCGACGACAGTCCAGAAGGGCATCTCCCATGACCCAAGTGATCGAACTGCAGGGCGTGGCCAAGCGCTACGACGACGCCGGCGCACCCGCGCTCGGACCGCTCGACCTCTCCGTAACCCAGGGTGAGGCCCTCGCGGTGACCGGCCCCTCCGGCAGCGGCAAGTCCACGCTGCTGAACCTCGTCGCCGGTCTCGACAAACCGACCGAGGGCACCGTGACCGTCGCAGGACAGCAGGTCGACCGGCTCGGCGAGCACGCCCTGGCCCGCTTCCGCCGTGACCGGATCGGCATGGTCTTCCAGTTCTTCAACCTCCTCGACGACCTCACCGTCGCCGACAACATCCAGCTGCCCGCCCAGCTCACCGGCTCCTCTCGGCGCAAGGCGCAGACCCGGGCCCAAGAGCTCATGGAGGTCCTGGGCATCCAGAAGCACGCCCGCGCCTACCCGGGCCGTCTCTCCGGTGGCGAGCGCCAACGCGTGGCCGTGGCAAGGGCGTTGGTGAACCGGCCCGCCCTGCTGCTCGCCGACGAACCGACCGGCGCGCTCGACAGCGCGTCGGGCCAGGACGTCCGCGAACTCCTGGTCGACCTGCACCGCGGCGGCCAGACCATCGTGCTGGTCACCCATGACCTGGCCCTCGCGGAGGCCTGCGCGAGCCGCACCGTCCATCTCGTCGACGGTCATGTCGCCCTCGACTCCCGCGCGGAGGCCGTGCGATGACCGGACCGCTCATCCGCGTGGTCCGGTCAGGGGTGGGGCGGCGCCGCGTGCAGACCGTGGTCATCGCCCTCGCCACGATGGTGGCCGTGGCGGCCGCCGTGGTCGCGGGCTCGCTCATCGTCGTCTCGAACGCCCCCTTCGACCACGCCTTCGCCGAGCAGCAAGGCGCCCACCTCACCGCGGAGTTCGATCCCGCCCAGGTCACCGCGCGGCAGCTCGGCGCCACCGCGCAGCTGGACGGAGTGACCGCGAGCGCGGGACCGTACCCCTCCACCGTCATCGAGGCGACGGACTCGGCGGGCCGCCGGCCCCCGGCGATGACCCTCGTCGGCCGCACCGGCCCGCACGCGGACGTCGACGACCTGGACCTCACGTCCGGCCGGTGGGCGGGGAAACCGGGCGAGGTCGTGCTCAGCTCCTCCTACGAGGGGCCCGCCTTCAAGGTGGGCGACACCCTGACGGCCTCCGGCACGACCCTCACGGTCGTCGGCTTCGCCACCTCGGCCAGCAGGACCGCCGAGGTATGGACAACTCCCGCACAAGCCAGGGCTCTTGCCTCCGACGAACACCCCGTCACCAGCCAGATGCTCTACCGCTTCGACTCGGCGGGCTCGAAGAGCGACATCGCGGCCGACCGCAAGAAGCTCCTCGCCGCCGTCCCCTCCGGAGCACTCCTCGGCACCCGGTCCTACCTCGACACCAAACGCGCCGCCGACTCGGGCGCCGCCCCGACCATCCCGTTCCTGATCGCCTTCGGGGTCCTCGGCATCGTCATGTCCGTGATCATCGTCGGCAGCGTCATCAGCGGCGCCGTCGGCACCAGCCTGCGCAGGATCGGCATCCTCAAGGCCATCGGCTTCACCCCGCGCGAGGTCGTCCGCGCCTACGTGGCCCAGGCGCTCATCCCGGCGGCCGTAGGCATCGCGCTCGGTGTCGTCCTCGGCAACCTGCTGGCCGTACCGCTCCTCGACGA
The DNA here is from genome assembly GCF_040651535.1 of Streptomyces sp. NPDC048420. Lineage (NCBI taxonomy): Bacteria > Bacillati > Actinomycetota > Actinomycetes > Kitasatosporales > Streptomycetaceae > Streptomyces > Streptomyces sp. NPDC048420. The sequence continues at coordinate 182,701 of NZ_JBEZKG010000015.1, read as the reverse complement.
CACCGAGCAGGCGTACGGCACCGCCACCCTGTCCGTCGCCTGGTGGGTGGATGTCGTGGTCCCCGTCGGCGCCCTGCTGGTCGTCGGCATCGCGGCCTTCGTCCCCGCACTGCGGGCCGGGCGACTGCGCACGGTCGAGGCCATCGCCGTCGGCCGGGCCCCGCGCACCGGACGCGGCTGGGGGCACCCCCTCTGGGGGAGGGCGCACCGCGCGGCGGGCCGGCTGCCGCTGCCCCGAGCCGTGACCTACGGCCTCGCCAGCCCTTTCGCCCATCCGGTCCGTACGCTCGCGATGCTGCTCGCCGTCGCCTTCGGCACCATCGCGGCGACCTTCGCCGTCGGCCTCACCTCCTCACTGCACGAGGTCAGCGCGATTCAGGACCCCGAGAACCGTGCCGCGGTCACCGTCTTCACCGGCGGCCCGTCCGTCGCGGGCGGCGAACATGTCCCCGCGCCGGGCACGCCGGAGCCCGAACCGGCCGACCCGGCCCAGGTGAGCGACGCCATCAAGGCGCAGGCGGGCACCGCCTCGTACTACGGCATCGCTCAGCAGGACGCCACCGTGGCCGGAGTGTCCGGAACCGTCCGGACGACCCTCTACCAGGGCGGCTCCGGCGCCGGTGGCTATGCGATGGTCTCGGGGCACTGGCTCACCGGCGCGGGCCAGGTCGTCGTGCCTGGGCAGTTCCTGGAGACCACCGGCACCGAGATCGGCGACACCGCACGCGTGACCGTCGGCAAGAAGACGGCCACGCTGCGGATCGTCGGCGAGGCCTTCGGCTCCGCGGACGACGTCATGGAGATCCAGGTGAACGGCGCGGACTTCCCGGCGGTCAAGCCCCAGGTGTTCCTGGTCGACATGAAACAGGGTGTCTCCGCGGTGTCGTACGCCGAGAAGCTCGCCGTGAAGGTCGAGCCCCTCGGCGCCGACGCCCGGGCCAACGCTCCTACCCAGCGGGACAACATGGTGCTCATCGTGAACACGATGGCCGTGCTCCTCACCCTGATGCTCGTGTCCGTCGCCGGACTCGGCGTGCTGAACTCCGTCGTCCTGGACACCCGGGAGCGCGTCCACGACCTGGGGGTGTGCAAGGCGCTCGGGATGTCGCCCCGGCAGACCGTGAGTCTCGTCCTCGCCTCGGTGACAGGGATCGGCGTGCTCGGCGGACTCGTCGGTGTCCCCGCCGGGTATCTGCTGCACGGCTATGTGCTCCCCGTGATGGGACACGCGGCGGGCACCGGCCTTCCCAGGTCCGTCCTCGACGTGTACGACACCCCGCAGCTGCTCCTGCTGGGGCTGGCCGGCCTCGTCATCGCGCTGCTGGGCGCGACGCTCCCGGCCGGCTGGGCGGCGAGGACCCGTACGGCCACGGCCCTGCGCACGGAGTGAGACTCATCCCTCGTTGCGGAGGCCCATGACGAGGTCGCGGGGCAGACCGTGCGTGTCGCGGAGGTACTCGTAGTCCTCCTCGCTCAGCGGCCCCCGGTACCGCGGCCCGGACAGCAGTCGCCGCCCGCGCTCCAGCAGTCTGTCGAACCGGCGTTCCTCCTCCAGCAGCACGTCCCGGACCAGGCCCGTCCCGCAGGTCTGCCGGAAGTGGTCCAGCGTGTGCTGGAGGAGCTCCACGGGCAGGTCGGAGAGGGTGAGGGACGGGTCGTCGCGCCGCAGGGTGGTGAGCAGCCGGCGGACGATGCGGCGCAGGACGTATCCGCGCCCGGTGTTGGACGGCCGTACCCCGTCGCCGATGACGACGACACCGGAGCGCAGGTGGTCGCTGACCAGCCGCAGCGACGGCCGGTCGAGCTCCCACAGCGGTGTCAGCAGTCGTGTCCAGGGCTCGAACAGATCCGTGTCGTAGACCGAGTCGCGGCCCTGCAGGACGGTGACCAGGCGCTCAAGGCCCATACCGGTGTCGATGCCGGGACGTTCCAGTGGCTGGAGGGAACCGTCGTCGAGACGGCGGTAGCGCATGCCGACGTGGTTCCAGATCTCCACCCAGCGCGGGTCCGTGGTGGGCGTGGACCGGGGCGGGGTCCCACCGGTCCACACGAAGATCTCCGAGTCCGGGCCGCACGGGCCGACGGGGCCGTTGGACCACCAGTTGTCCTCCCGTGTGCGCTCCACGGGCACACCCAACTCCTCCCAGGTGTGCAGCGATTCGAGATCGGGGCCCACCTGTTCGTCGCCGCCGAAGACGGTGACGTGCAGTCTCTCCCGGGGGATGCCGAAGCCCTCACGGAGCAGTTCGTAGCCCCAGCGAAGGCTCTGCGAGTGTCCGTAGTCGCCGAGCGACCACGAGCCGAGCATCTCGAACACCGTCAGATGCGTGGAGTCACCGATCTCGTCGAGATCCGTGGTGCGCAGACAGCGCTGGACATTGACCAGGCGCCGGCCCCGGGGATGGGGACGGCCCTCCAGATACGGCGTGAGCGGGTGCATGCCCGAGGTGGTGAACAGCACCGGGTCCCCAGGTGGCGGCAGCAGTGTGCTGCCCGTGATCGGGTGGTGTCCGCGCTCGCGGTAGAAGTCGGTGAAGACGCGTACGGTCCGGTCCGTGTCCATGGCGATGGTCCTTCGGTCTGGTGGGACCGGAAACGACCGCGGGAACAGACGGCGACCAGAGGTCCTGCACCGGCGGTCCGTTTCCGGCCGCCGGGGGAGTGGGAGAGGTCAGGCGTCGGCAGCCGGCGAACTGGTCGCTCGCGCGGCTGCGGTGTGGGTACGGCTGATGACCTCCATACGGTCAACGCTACGCACAGGTCTCCCGGACCGTCACCCGGTTTTCCGGGGCAGGACGTCGCCGTACCCCTTGCACCACTGTTCCTGTCGCACCAGCGGCCGACCCCCGTGCACGGCACGCGCCTCGACCAGCGCGATGCGCAGTGCCGGGCGGATCTCCGCGGGCAGGCTGCCGACGTCGGGCCAGTGCACGACGTGCAGGGCGACGTCCCGCAGCTTGGTGTTGGTGCGCTGGGACACGGTCTTCAGGACCTCCCACCCCTGCTCCGGGCGCAGACCGCTCACGGCGACGACGACACCGATCGCCTGGTCGACCACTGCGTGCGAGACAAGGGCCTGCCTGAGCTGGGCGACTTCCTCCTGGAGCTCTTCGATCTTCTCAACCAGCTCTTCGCGTTGTGTCATGCACAGCCCTGTATCCCTCTCCCCCTGCCGCCCGGCGACTCCAGCGGTCACCGCCTCTCCAGCCTGGACGCCTCGGGCCGCCTGCCGCGAGCCACTGGACGCACACTTCGCCACCGGCCAGGACAGAAAACGAACACAGGTCCGCAGCATCACGGCAATCGCGGGTACGTGCCACCAAGGAGCCCACCCGAGTGAAAGGACTCGGCCGCCATGGAGACGCTCACCTTCGACAGCGACGACCTGGACCGCACCGAGGAGTTCCTCAGCCACGCCTACGCGAGGATGCGCATCGGCAACGGCACCCCGGACAGCAGCCGGGCCCGGATCCACCGCACCGCCATCGACTCGGTCAGTGTCGACGAACTCGACCTCGACTTCGACATGAGCTACGCCGTCACCCCGCTGGGCCGGATCTGCTTGTGCGTGGTCCACGAGGGCACCATCGAGGACCATGTCTACCAGGGGGTCTCGGACTCGTTCGGCCCCGGTGACGTGGTGTCCTTCGTCCCGCCCGAGCTGTCCTACGCAGGTCGTGTCCACGCGGCCCGCTACAACATCACCATGCTGGACCCCGAGCTGCTCACCCAGGTCGCCGGGACCGCTGACGGACCACGCCCGGAACCGGTCCGGCTGACCGGGCACCGGCCGCTCACTTCCGCCGCGGGCGAGCGGCTGCGGGCGACCATCCGCTATGTGCAGGACCACGTCCTGGCGGATCCCGCCATCGCCGACCGGCCGCTGGTCGCCTCCACCGCCGCCCAGCACCTGGCCGCGACGGTCCTGGCGACCTTCCCCAACACCGCGTCCACCGACCCCACGGGCCCCGACCGCCAGGACGCCCACCCCGCTGCCCTGCGCCGCGCCCTCGCCTTCATCGACGGCCACGCCGACCGGCCGCTCACCGTCGCCCAGATCGCGGAGGCGGCCCACGTCAGCGTCCGTGCGCTGCAGTACGCGTTCCGCCGGCACCTGGACAGCACGCCGCTCGCCTACGTCCGCCAGGTCCGGCTCGCCCATGCCCACGACGAACTGGCGGCCGCCGACCCCGAGGACGGAAACACGGTCACGGACATCGCCGCCCGCTGGGGCTTCTACCACCCGGGCCGCTTCGCCACCCTCTACCGGCACTCCTACGAACGCTCACCGCGCCGCACCCTGCACGACGGCTGACGTCTTCCTGCGGCTGGTGACAAAGGGTCCACCGGGCCCTGCGTTCTTGTGAGCAACCCCCGAGAGGGCGCTGCCCGCCGCCCTACCGTCCCAGCATGAACACGAGTCGCAGCAGAAAAGGAACCTCGAAGACGCTGGGTACCGCCGCGCTGGCGGCGCTGCTGACCACCGGAGCGTTCACCGCGTCGGCGTCCGCGGAGAGCGCACGGACCGAGACAGCCGTCGGGTCGATCGGGGGTGTGACCGAGACGGTCGTCCGCGTGAAGGCACCGCTGCCGGCGTCCTTCGGCGCCCGTCCGGCGGCGTGCGACTGGCTGTCGTACCTGCGCTACCGGTCCTCGGCGGGTCCGGCGTCATCGGCCGACGCCGACCGGGTCCTCGTCGCCCAACCGGGCATCCTGGAGGGCGCCGGTGCCTTCGACAGCGTCGCCCGCAACACCGTGGCCCGGGCCGCCGCGCAGGGCCGGCACATCGAGTTCTGGGCCCTGGACCGGCGCTCCAACTGCCTTGAGGACCGCACCGGGATCGCCTCCGGCGACCAGCACACCGCCGTCGACTACTACTACCGCGGCAAGCAGGTCCAGGGCCGCACCTTCGGCGGGTTCGTCGGCAACGACCGGCTCGGCTGGATGGCGAAGCTCGGCATCCAGCAGACCGTGCGTGACGAATACGACCTGCTCGCCGCCGAGTTGCCCGACCAGGGAGTCCGCAAGGACAAGGTACTGTGCGGCGGCCACTCGCTCGGTGGTGTCATCACCGGCTACTTCGCCGCCGCCGACTTCGACGGCAACCCCGCCACGACCGCCGACGCCGGACAGAACCAGTGCGCCGGCTACTTCGCCCTCGACACCACCGTCTCCACCTCGCTCGCCGACCTGAGCGGCAGCATCCCGGACGACACCAACCTGCCCGACGTGGGCCTCGGTTACGGCGCCGTCCAGGCCGGACTCGACAGCGGAGTCCTCCCGCGCTCGCTGTCCGCGCCCGTCCTGCTCAACCCGGAGACCATGACCCTGCTCGCGATCGCGGGCGTGGGCGCGCTCCAGGACCCGGGCGGCGAGGCCGACCTGCCGGGCTATCTGCCCGTCAACACCAACATCGAGGCCACCAACCGCTTCCTGTTCTCCAAGGACACCGCCACCTTCCTCACCGGCTCACCCGCGGTGAAGGACTTCCGGCTCACCAACCAGGCGGTGCTCGGCTCGCTGATGGACGACCAGTCCGTACCGCTCGCGTTCCTGCAGAGCAGCGTCGGGTTCTTCGACGGCGGACCGATCACCGACAAGAACTTCCCCGTCACCAACGGGAGTTCCGCGCAACCGGGGCTCTTCGGCACCGAGTACAAGGCCATCCCCGCCGAACCCCACGGTCCGCTCTACACCTGGCGCAACTACGACCGGGTCGGCGATCCCGACGACCCCGGGTACAAGTCGTCCGACGGGACGCCCTTCACCGCCGCGGGCAAGGAGGTCACCGACATCCAGGAACTGGCGCGCAGCATGGCCGCACAGCCGCTGGACTTCACCGAGCAGTACTTCCCGACCAAGTTGGTCACCGACCTCGAACTGGCCGACTCCCCACAGGTGAAGAAGCTCGTCGTGCACCCCGACGGGCTCACCGCCAACCCGACGCTCACGGTCCTCGCGGGCGACGGACTGCTCGCCGGGCGGGTCCCGGCCGATCTGCACCCCGTGGTCGCCGACGGCTACCAGCACCTCGACGTGCTGACGGCGGCACCGGTGCAGAACAACGGGCGGCCCGAGCCGGTGTCCACCGCGCTCACGGAGTTCGCCCGCACGCCTCAATGACCCCTCACCCAGGGAAGAAGGGCCTGGGAGCGACTCCCAGGCCCTTCAGAATGCCCTCGCTCAGACCTTGCCCGCGGCGAAGCTCGCCGCCGCGTCGGCGTTCGCCGTGTACCCGAGGTGCGCCAGCGTGTCGTTGCCGCCCGCCTCGCAGACGGGGTCGCCCTTCGCGCAGAAGTCGATGGTGCGGCTCTGGTAGGTCCCGGTGACGCTCTTGCCGATCGCCCGGATCGGGTTGCCGAACAGCAGCACTGCGGCGACCCTCCGCTCCAGCGCGGCCGGAATCGTCGCCACGATGGGACTGCCGACCACCGCACCGGCGCTGCTGATGCCAATGGAGTTGTCGACGACGTTCGCGCCCTGCGAATAGCCGACCAGGATGAAACGCTGGTTCGGACAGGAAGCCGCCTGGCTGTTGACGTGGTTCACCAGATCGGCGTTGCCCTGCGCGGCCGAGGTGAGGGAAAGGTCCGCGGGATAGTTGACCTTATAGCTGGTCAGATTCCGTCCCGTGAGTTTCTTCTGCAGGGCGGAGAACACCGGGTCGCCGACGATCAGGCCGAGTGTGCCCGGTTCGAACGTGCCGCGAGCGGCGACCACGTCGATGTCCGAGCAGGCCGCCGCGGATGCCGAAGGCGCCGAGACGGTGGCCACCGAAGCCCCGCCGATCAGCGAGAGTGCGGCAAGGCACAAGCGAATACGCATGGGGGGATCCTTTGAGGGTGGGGCGTGTGAAACGCCTGTGGAAAGGATGCCTTGAACGTATTCGCTTGACCGGGTCCGGTGTTATGGACGGGAATTCAGGAATTCCTCGTTCTTTTGTGCGGTGGTGAGTGCCAGAATGAGATCGAGGCGAGCCCCCGGATCGTGCAGGGATTCACCGAAGACCTTTTCCAGCTGGCGCAGCCGATAGCGCACCGTCTGCGGATGGACATGGAGACGCGTGGCGACGTCGGGCACATTGCTGCCGCTGAGCAGCCACGCCAGCAGCGTCTCGGCGAGCCGCTCGCGCTGGCCCTCCGACACCGTCTCCAGCGGGGCCAGGGCCCGCGCCCGCAGCTGGTCCAGCATGGGTTCGTCGCTGTGCAGCAGCAGCGTCGACAGATGCTCCGCGCAGCGCACCACACCCTGCCGGGGCAGGATTCCCCGGCCCATCAACCCCAGGGCCCGCGTGGCCCAGCGCAGCGACTGGGCGGCCTCGGCGAGCGGCACCGTCGGCCCGATCGCCGCCGGCCGCCCGCGCAGCGCGAGAGCGAACGCCCGGCCCGCGAAACGCCCGGAACCCTCCGGGTCGGGCATCAGCATCCGCGGCGGTCTGGACTCCATGTCCACCAGCGCGCCCGCGGCCGCCAGCGGCCAGTCCTCCTCCCGCTGGTCCGGGGTGGCCGCGAGCGCGACGACCGCGACCTGCCCGGGCACCGGCCACCGCGCCCCGTGCGCCAGATCCTGTACGGCCGCGAGGGCCACCGGGCCCTCGCCGAGCAGCAGGTCCAGCAGCCGCCTGCGGCGCCGCTCCAGCTCGTCCGTGTTGTGCGAGCGGGCCTCCGAGTACCCGGCGGCGGCCGCCTCCGCGACCTCGTGCACGGTACGGAAGGCGAGTTCGCCGAGCGCCGTCACCACGGCCGAGTCCAGGCCGAGTTGCTCCGCCGTACGGCCCATCAGGCGCCAGGCGTGCAACCCCCCGACCCGGAGCGCGGACTGCAACGCGTCCAGGCTGCGCCCCTCCAGGGCCTCGCCGCGCCCGAGTTCGTAGTACGTCGCCGTGATCGCGTCCCCCTGCCCGCGCGGGTCGGCGATGTGGTCGACGAACAGGGTCAGTGCCTGCACCACGCCGGCTCTGAGGTGCTCGCGGTAGGTCCCGTCGGCCGGACGCGCGTACTCGGGCACCTCCCGGCGGACCTCCTCCTCGACCTGGTCGGCGACCTCCTCCAGCTGGGCGCGCAGCAGTTCGGCCAGATCGGGCGGTACCGCGGCGGCGTCAAGGCCCTCCGGGACACCGTGCGGGACGGGGGTGGCCAAGGGGGACCCTCCTTTCACCCGGAAACGGCTCACCCGCGGGCTGTTTCCCGTGGGGCGAGGGGTAAGTCCCGTGTTGGACGGACGACCCCTGCGTTGCGTTCCGTGCCCCGACGGTACCGACATCACTCACGCACCCCCAGCCCGGCGGCGAGCATCGGCCACGACGCGGTGAACTCCTTCTTCCAGTAGGCCCAGCTGTGCCCTCCGCCCGGGTAGAAGTGCGTGGTGACCGGGATGCGCAGCAGTGCGAGCGTGTCGGCGAAGCCGTGGGCGGAGGGCCACAGGGCGCTCTCCAGTGCCTCCGGCAGCCAGTCGCCCGTGCCGCCCGCGAGCCCGCTGCCGCTGGAGACGTACAGGGAGGTGCCGCGCAGCCCCTGCGCCCGGTCGCGCGGGTTGAAGTCGCGCCAGGTGAGCAGGTTCAGGAACGGATTGCCCCACAGCGAGGAGGGCACCAGGTTCTCGCGGGCCACGATGGCGTCCATCAGGGCGGGGACGCCGGGCGCCCTGGTGTCGAGGATGCCGCTGTAGGAGGCCGCCGCGTTGAACAGGCCCGGATGCCGTGCCGCGTGCGCCATGGCACCGTAGCCGCCGGTGGACACCCCCGCGACGACCCGCACTCCGGAGGCCCGGTAGTCACGCGCGAGCAGCGCCGGAACCTCCGTCAGCTGGAAGGTCTCGTAGTCAGGGCCGCCGCGCCAGGCGGAGGGAATCCCGGTGGGACCCGCGTCGGGCATCGCCACGATCAGGTCCCGGCCCTCGGTGAAGGCCTCTATGTCCGTCTCCCGCGTCCACGAGGTGTAGTCGTCGTGGGCGCCGTGCAGCAGGTACAGCACGGGGTAGGTGCGCGTGGGCCGGGTGCCGAAACTCGTCGGGAGGATCAGCCGGACGGGTGCGCTGCGGCCCAGCGCGGTGGAGGACACGGACACGTCGATCGTGCGTGACCCGACCGCGGAGGCGGTCCGGGCGCCGAACAGGACGGCCAGACCGGCACCGGCCGCGGCCTTGGTGACGGTACGTCGGGACACTGCGGTGGTGCGACGGTGCATGGCGGCTCTCCTCGGATCACGATCAGCGGGTCCCCTCGGCGAGCTCCCGCCCCAGGTGGGCGGCGATCTCGTCGACGTGCGGCGGGTCGAGCAGCGACAGGTGGTGTCCCGTGACCGGTACGACGGTCAGGCGCGGGCACACCTCGTCCCAGCCCAGCGCCTCGTCGTCCCGTTCGTAGGCGGGATCACGCACGGTGTGCGGAGCGGACTCGGTGGCCCGGTACAGGACCACCCGCCCGTCGTACCGGCCCGGCCGGTGGGCCTCGCCGATCCTCAGGTCCAGGTAGGAGGAGCGCTGGTGCTCCAGGGCGGCGGACGGCACTTCGGTGGCCGCGCGCAGGATCCGCAGCACGGTGTCGATGCGCTCGCCGTCGTCGTCCGTCGCGACGAGTTCGTCGTACGGCAGCTCCAGCCGGACCCCGTAGGTGTCGCCGACATGGCGGGCGAACCCCTCGAAGTGGGCGCGGATCCGGTCGGCCGGTGTGCGATCGGGCCGGGGGAGGGGCCGTACGGAGTCGATGAGCACCACATGTTCCACCTCCCGCCCCGCGGCGGTCAGTTGCCGTGCGGTCTCCTGGGCGACGAAGCCGCCGAAGGACCAACCGCCCAGCAGACAGGGCCCGTCGGGGTGGACGCCGGTGACGGCTTCGGCGTAACGGCGCGCCTTCTCGGTCACCGTGCGGGCGTCCTCGATCCGTTCGAGACCGTACACGGACCGCTCGCCGCCCAGGCGTTCGGCGAGCGCCCGGTAGACGTCGGTCGTTCCGCCGGCGGCGTGCACGAGGAACAGCGGGGGGCGGGAACCGGCAACGTGCAGGGGCCGCACCACGCCGGTGCGGAGGCGGTCGGCCACCTCGGCGACGGTGGCGGCTCCGAGCAGCTCGCGCAGGGGCAGCTCGATGCCGAACTCCCGCTCCACGGCCGTGCGGACGCGGACGGCCATCAGTGAGTCCAGGCCGAGGTCGGCCAGTGCGGTGGCGGGCGTGACACGGCCGGCCGGGTGGCCGGTGACGGTGGCGATGTGGTGGCACAGACGGGCGGCGACCGAGGTGTCCTCCGGCACGTGCACCTTCGTGGGTGCCGCCGTTCGCCCGTCGGTCCACCAGTGCCGCGCATGCCGCCAGCGCGGTGCGGGCAGGTCGATGACCCGGCCTGGGGGCATGGGCAGGCGCCCGCCGGCGCAGTACAAGGCCCCCATCTGCGCGAGGAAGTCGGCGCATCCGTCGGCGCCCCGCCGCAGTGTGCCGAGTGCGAGCGCGCCGGGCGCGGTGTCGGTGACGGCCCGGGACAGCACCGGATGGGGCGAGATCTCGACGAAGACGGAGTGGCCGTCGGCGGCGGCCGCGGCGACGGCCCGGTCCAGCCGAACCGGGCGCCGCAGGTTCGCGGCCCAGTGAGCGGCGTCGAAGAGGGACTCGCCGCGCGGGTCATCCAGGACGGTGGAGTAGACGGGCACCCGGGGCGGACGGCCTCCGACGTCGGCCAGAGAGGCGGTCAACTCGTCCAGCAGCGGCTCGACCTGGGGCGAGTGACCGGCGCCCACGACGCGCATGGACCGAGCCGTCCGCCCCCGCCCCTCCAGCCACCGAACGAGCCGTGCCACCGCCCGCTCCTCACCGGTGACCACCTTCTGCACCGGCGAGGAATGGACGGCGACATGCACGCCGGGGAAGTCCCGGGCCAGCACGTCGAGTTCACCGTCGTCGAGGTCGACGACCGCCATGGCCCCACCCTGCAACCCGCTCAGCAGCCGGGCCCGTACGGCGACGATCCGGGCGCCCTCCGACATGTCCAGGGCGCCCGCGCACACCGCGGCGGCCACCTCGCCCAGGGAGTGGCCGATGACGGCGGCGGGCTCGACACCGTACGAACGCCACAACTCCGCGAGAGCGACCTGGAGTCCGAACAGCACCGGCTGGGCGACCTCCAGCCGGTCGAGTGCGCTCCCGGACGAAAGTCGGTCGTACAGGCACAGTCCGCACTCGGCGTCGAGCTTCTCCACGGCGGCGGCGAAGGCCGGCTCCTCGGTGAGCAACCGGCGTCCCATTCCGGCCCACTGGCTGCCGTACCCGGAGAAGACCCAGACCGGACCGGGGCCCACGAGATCCCGCTCGCCCACAGCGACCTTCCCGTGCGGGCGCCCCTGCGCCAACGCGGCCAGTCCGTCCACGAGTTGCTCGCGGTCCCGGGCGATCACCGCCGCCCGTACACTCCCGCGCCCCGTCCGTCCGGCCAGTGTGCGCGCCACGTCGGCGGAGTGCGCGGCAGCCGTCCGGAGCCGGTCGGCGAGACGGGCCGCGGTGTCCCGCAGGCGCTCCTCGTCCACGTCGGACAGGAGGTGGAGCCGGGCACGGGGTTCCTCGGGCGGAGGCGGGGGCAGGACGCCGGGCCGCCATTCCTCCAGTACCGCATGGGCGTTGGTGCCGCCGAACCCGAACCCGGACACCCCGGCGGTGGCCGTACCGCCGTAACGCGGCCACGGTTCGCCCTCGGACACCACCCGCAGCCGTACGTCGTCCACCGCGCTGCCGTCGGCGCAGTGCAGGGACGGCGGGATGACGTCGTGGTGCAGGGCGAGCACCGTCTTCACCAGCCCGGCGATCCCCGCGGCGGCCTCCAGGTGCCCCAGGTTCCCCTTCACCGAACCGAGGAGCAGCGGCTGGTCGGGGTCGCGGCCCGCACCGAGCACGGCACCGAGCGCGCCCGCCTCGATCGGGTCGCCGAGCGGGGTGCCGGTGCCGTGCGCCTCGACGTAGTCGACGTGGGCCGGGGCGAGCCCGGCGCGCGCGTAGGCGGCGGTCAGCAGGGCCTGCTGGGCGGCGGGGTTGGGGGCCAGCAGGCCGTTGGATCTGCCGTCGGAGTTGACGGCCGTTGCGCGGATGACGGCGAGGACGCGGTCGCCGTCCCGCTCGGCGTCGGACAGCCGCTTCAGGAGCACGGCGGCGCAGCCCTCGCCGCGTCCGATGCCGTCGGCGTCCGGCGAGAACGGTTTGCACCTCCCGTCCGGCGCGAGCGCGCCCGCCCGTCGGAACGCCACGGTGACGGTGGGGGAGAGCAGCAGATTGACGCCAGCCGCGATCGCCGTGTCGCTCTCGCCGGTGCGCAGACTCACGCAGGCGTGGTGCAGCGCGACCAGCGAGGAGGAGCAGGCGGTGTCCACGGCCATGCTCGGCCCCCGCGTGTCCAGCACATACGCCAGCCGCCCCGCCGTCACGCTCAGCGCACCGCCCGCCGGTGCCCAGGGATCGACGGCCGCCGGGTCGGCGCCGGTGAGCGAGCCGTACTCCGGCGCGGAGACCCCGACGAAGACCCCGGTGGCCGTCCCCGCGAGGGAGGCGGCCGGGACGGCAGCATGGGCGAGGGCCTCGTGGACGACCTCCAGGAGGATCCGCTGCTGCGGGTCCATCACGGCGGCCTCACGCGGGGTGATCCGGAAGAAGTCCGCGTCGAACCCGGCGATGTCGTCGAGATAGCCGCCGTACGGAAGCGCGTCCTCGGGCGGGAAGGCGGTGAAGTCGCGCCAGCGGTCCTCGGGGACCCGTCTGATCGCGTCGACGCCGTCGGTCAGCAGCCGCCAGTAGTCGTCCGGGCCGTGCACACCGCCCGGGAGGCGGCAGCCGAGCCCGATGACGGCGACGGGCTCCTGGAGAGCCGCCGGGGCCGGCACCGGGGCAGTCTCCGCCGGAGCACGGCACAGGTGCGCCACCAGGGCGGCCGCGGTCGGCGCCTCCCACAGCAACGTCGGCGGCAACTCCCGCCCGGTCAGCCGGGACAGTTCCCCCGCCAGCACGACCCCGTCCCGTGAGGACATGCCGAGATCGGCCAGCGGGCGGTCCATCGGCACCTCCGCCGCGTCCGTACCGGTCCACGCGGCCACCCGCTCCACCACCAGCCGGCGCACCGCACCCGCGTCCACGGCCCTCACGCGGCGCCGCCCGTCACGTAGGCGCCCGCCAGATAGCGCTCACGCGTCAGCGCCCGCGACACCTTGCCGCTCGACGTCCGGGGCACCGTCCCCGGCGGGACGAGCAGGACATCGGCGAGCCGCACCCCGTGCCGCCCGGACACGGCCGCCCGCACGGCCCGTACCAGTGCCGGTACGTCGATCTCGGCGAGGCTCGTGGTGCGCGCGTGCTCGGCCACCACGACCACCCGCTCACCGGACCCGCCCGCCACCCCGAACGCGGCGAGCCGGTCGCGCCGTACCGCCGGATGCGCGTCCTGGACGGTGGCCTCCAGATCCTGCGGATAGTGGTTGCGGCCGTCGACGACGATGAGGTCCTTCAGCCGCCCGGTCACGACCAACTGCCCCTCCAGCACCGTCCCGAGGTCACCGGTGCGCAACCAGCCGTCCGCGCCGAACACGCGCCGGGTCTGCTGCTCATGGTTCCAGTAGCCGCGCCCCACATTGGGACCCTGCACCTGGATCTCACCGACCTCCCCCTCGGACAACCGGTCGCCGGAGACGGGATCGGCGATCCGGACCCGCTGCCCGGCCGGGGTGCCACAGCCCGCCAGCAGCACGGCCCTGGGATCGTCGGGCCGCGCGGGCAGCGCCTTCCCCTCCGCGAGCGCGTCCCGGTCGAGCGCGAACCGGCGCAACGGCTCCCCGGGCCGGGCGGCACTGACGAAGACGGTCGCCTCGGCGAGGCCGTACGACGGACAGTGGGTCTGCGTGCCGAGCCCCTGACCGGCGAAGGCGGCCTGGAACCTGTCGGCCGTGACGGGGCGGACCGGCTCGCTGCCGTTGATCAGCGCGACCACCCCGTCCAGCCGCAGTTCCGCCTTCTGCGCGTCGGTCACGGTCGAGGCGCAGTAGTCGTAGGCGAAGTTGGGCGCCGCGCTGAGGGCCCGTGGATGCGTGGCCAACAGCCGTAGCCAGCGGGCGGGTTCGTGCAGGAAGCCGACCGGATCCATCAGCACCGACAGCAGCCCCCGCACGACCGGGGCGGCGACGCTCAACACCAGACCCATGTCGTGGTAGAGCGGCAGCCAGCCCACGCAGGTCACCGGATGCATGTCGGCACCGTAAGCGCCCAGCGCCTGCCGGGCGTTGGCGACGACATTGGCGTGGCCGATCTCCACACCCGCCGGGGTGCGGGTCGAACCGGAGGTGTACTGGAGGTAGGCGACCTCTCCGGCGACCGGCCGCAGATCTCCGGCCGCGGCGTCCGGCACCCGGTCCACGGCGACGACCCGCTCGCCCAACTCCTGTACCTGGCCCAGGTGTCGACTCGTCGTCACGACCACCTCGGGACGCGCGTCGGCCAGGACCGCCGTCAGCCGGTCCCCCTGACCGGGCAGGCCCGGCGGATACAGCGGTACGGCGACCAGACCCGCCGCGAGCGCCCCGAGGAACCCGGTGACGTACTCAAGACCCTGCGGGCACAGCAGCGCGACCCGTGCCCCCGGTTCGGCCTCCTCGGCCAGCTGTGCGGCCACCGCCCGGACGCGTACGTCCAGTCGGCGCCAGGTCAGCGTGCGGTGGACGCCACGCGAGTCCGGGGCGGGATGGTCGACGAAGGTGAAGGCCCGGCGGTCGGGGGTGGTCTCCGCCCAGTGCCGTACGTACTCCGGCAGGGTGCGGAACGCGGGGGCGAGCGGGGGACGGCGGCTGTCCATCAGGCAGGTCTCCTCGCGAGGCGAATCAGAGCGGGATGTTGCCGTGCCGGCGCTCCGGCATCGGGGCGCGCTTCCCGCGCAGCGCGCGCAGGGCACGGCAGATGTGGTCACGGGTGTCGCGCGGGGCGATGACCGCGTCGACGTACCCTCGCTCGGCGGCGAGATAGGGCGTCCCGTACGTGTCCTCGTACGCGGTGACGAGTCGGGCCCTGAGCGCCTCGGGGTCGTCGGCGGCGGCGAGTTCGCGCCGGTGCAGGACGCCCACCGCGCCCTCGGCGCCCATCACCGCGATCCGCGCGGTGGGCCAGGCGAGGTTGACGTCGGCGCCCAGGTGCTTGGAGCCCATCACCGCGTACCCGCCGCCGTACGCCTTGCGCACCACCACCGTCACCTTCGGCACTGTCGCCTCCGCGTAGGCGTACAGCAGCTTGGCGCCGCGCCGGATGATCCCGGCCTGCTCCTGCCGGACCCCGGAGAGATAGCCCGGCACATCGGCGAAGGTCAGCAGCGGAATGCCGAACGCGTCGCAGAACCGTACGAACCGCGCGGCCTTCTCGGAGGCGTCGATGTCCAGCACCCCGGCCGCGCGCAACGGCTGGTTGGCGACGACACCGACGGGCGCGCCCTCGACGAGCGCCAGCGCGCAGATGATGTTCGGCGCGAACAGCTCCTGGATCTCCAGGAGTTCACCGTCGTCGACGACCGCCCGCAGGATGTCCCGCATGTCGTACGCCTGCCCGAGCCGGTCCGGCACCGTCTCGTCCAGCTTGATGTCGGCGGGGGGCGGCACGGGGTCGTACCGCGGCGGCCGCTCCAGGTTGTTGGCGGGCAGGTACGACAGCAGTTCCCGTACGGTGTCCAGGGCCTCCACCTCGTCGGCGGCGAGGAAGTGGGCGTTGCCGTTGACGGAGTTGCTGGTGCGGGCGCCGCCCAGCTCCTCGGCGCTGGTGCGCTCCCCGGTGACCGCCTCGATGACGTCGGGCCCGGTGACGAACATGTGCGAGGCGCCGTCCACCATCACCGTGAAGTCGGTGATGGCGGGGGAGTAGGCGGCCCCGCCGGCACAGGGGCCCAGGACGACGGAGATCTGCGGGATCACTCCGGACGCCTGGACGTTGCGGCGCACCAGCTCGGCATAGAGCGCGAGGGAGACGACACCCTCCTGGATGCGGGCGCCGCCCCCGTCGTTGAGCCCGATGACCGGGCAGCCCGTCCTCAGGGCCAGGTCCATGAGGGCCACCGTCTTCTCGCCGAAGGCCTCGCCCATGCTGCCGCCGAAGACCGTGGAGTCCTGGGCGAACACACAGACGGGACGGCCGTCGACGGTGCCGTACCCGGTGATCACGCCGTCCCCGTAAGGGCGTCGGGACCCGTCCCCGGTCGCCCGGGCCCGTACGAACAGGCCGGTCTCGGTGAACGAGCCGGTGTCCAGCAGCAGTTCGATCCGCTCCCGGGCACCGAACTTGCCCCGTCTCCTCGGCCCGCTCCCGGCGACGGCCTGCGCCCGCCGGGCTTCCAGCGCGAGGACGCGGTCGGCGGTGCGGTCGGGCAGACGTGTCGTCGTCACCTCTAGTGTCACAACCACCTCCGAAGTGGCCTTCGAATATGGCAGCGCCCCGGGGACCGGCCGAGCCCAACGCCGTTCTGTTTGCGGGAGATGAGTCCCGAGAGGCCGGCCTTCGTGCCTGGGTGACAAGAGGCCCCGCACGGCGAGGATGTCCGCTGTGCACTGCATTTGAGACAACCTGGCCGGAGAGAAGGTGCAGACCTGTTCCGGGAGGCGGCCTTTTCGCAGGCTGTGCGATGGCGAGTACATGTATCGAAGCGCGTGAATGAGTCAGTGCGCGGATTCGGTCCGACCGGCCGGTTGATAGTTCAACGGCGGCGCTGCAACAATCCCGGTCCTGGCCACGTCGCCACCCCCGATCCGCGGGCCGGCCGCCCTACCGGGCTTGTCGTCGGCACGAAATTCGAATCACGCGAATTCCAGATTCACGAACCCCCCACAAGTCCGCTCGAGCATGACTTCGGCGTGCCTTTCATGCGACGACCGGCGCGGCAGCAGAGAAGGTGCATGTGTCACGGCACTCCATGGGGCTCGGCGGGTCGCCGCCCCCTTACGGAACAGGACCCGAACCGGCGGACCGGCAGACGGTGTCGCAGCAACCCGCGTACCAGTCGCTCCGCCACACCCACCGCCGTTTCGGGGTCCGGGCGACCGCCGCCGCCGTGGGCGGATTCCTGCTGTACGTCCTGCTGTCGAGCTTTCTGCCCGGCCTGATGAACACTCCCCTGAGCGGCCACCTCACGATCGGACTCGCCCTGGGGCTCGGGCAGTTCGTGCTGATGGGCGTGATCGTGTGGCGCTATCTCGTGCACATGCGCACCCGCGTCACCCCGGTCGTCCGCGGCCTGCGCGGCCTCGTCCGCCACCAGGAGGCCACGGATCGCGAACGCGCCGCCTTCGAGGCACGCAACGCCCCGCACGGCGAGGAGTTCCGCCCATGGTGACGCTCGGCGCCTCCGTCACGGACCGCCTCAGTCTGCAGCTGACGTTCGTGCTCTTCCTGTCCGTGGTCGTGGTGACCCTGTTCACCGCGCTGCTGACCGCGCCCCAGCGCGACGAGATCAGCGAGTTCTACCTCGGCGACCGCACCATGTCGCCGCTGCGCAACGGCCTCGCGATGTGCGGCGACTACCTGTCGGCCGCCACCCTCCTGGGCAGCACCGGCCTGGTCGCCCTGACCGGCTACGACGGGCTGCTCTACCTGTGCGGAACCGCGGTCGCCTGGATGATGGTCCTGCTCCTGATCGCCGAACCCCTGCGCAACACAGGCAGGTTCACCCTCGGTGACACCCTCGCGATGCGTCTCACACGCATGCGGCGACCCGTCCGCCTGGCCCTTGCCCTGTGCACCCTGGTCATCACCGTTCTCTACCTCGTCGCCCAACTCGTCGGCAGTGTCGCCCTGCTGACCCAGTTCACCGGCGAACCCAGCGCTGCCACCCGCACCCTGTGTGTCGTCGTCATCGGCACCATCGTCATCGTCTACGCCGCCATCGGGGGCATGCCCGGAGCCACCTTCATCCAGGTCATCAAGGCGGTCATGCTCATCTGCGGCGTCACGGTGGCCGCCGTGATGGTGTTCCACCGCTTCGACTGGAACTTCCAGAACCTCCTCGCCGCCGCGGCGGACAACAGCGGCCAGGGCACGCGGTTCCTGGAACCCGGCCTGCGCTACGGAGCCAGCGTCACCAGCAAACTCGACTTCTTCAGCCTGCAGTTGGCCATCGTGCTCGGCCTCGCCGCCCTGCCGCACGTGATGATGCGACTGCTCGCCCCGAAGTCGGTCGACGTGCTGCGCACCTCGGTGGTGTGGGCCATGGGCCTGGTCAGCCTCGTGTGTCTCGCGGCCGGCGTCCTCGGCCTCGGCGCCGCCGCCGTCCTCGGCAGCGACACCGTCGCGGAGAAGGACCGCACGGGCAACGCGGCCGTCCTGCTGCTGGCCCACGAACTCGGCGGCGCCATCCTGACCGCCCTGCTGTCCTGTCTCGCCTTCGTCACCCTCCTGGCGGTCGCCGCGGGTCTCACCCTGGCCGCCGCTTCCTCCCTCGCCCACGACCTCTACGGCGAGGTGATCCGCAAGGGCGGGGCCACCGAAAGGGAGGAACTGGCCGTGGCCCGGCTCGCGGCGGCCGTCATCGGCATCCTCGGCATGCTGTTGGCCCTGGTCTCCTGGGGCGCCAACTCCGCGACCCTCGCCTTCCTGGCCTTCGCCATCGCCGCGTCCGCCATCCTCCCGACCCTCGTCTACAGCCTCTTCTGGCGCCGGTTCACCGCACAGGGCGCCCTCCTGAGCCTCTGCGGGGGCCTGCTCTGCTCCGTGCTCCTCGTCGTCTTCTCCCCGGTCGTCTCCTCGGCCCCCGCCTCCCTCTACCCGGACGCCGATTTCGCCTGGTTCCCGTTGCAGAATCCCGGAATCGTCTCCATCCCGGCCGGCTTCCTCCTCGGCTGGCTCGGCTCGACACTCAGCAGCCCCGAAACAAAGGAGACATACGAGGACTTCGAAGTGCATACCCTCGTCGGGGTCGACTAGCCGATTTCCCCCCCCACTGTTCAGGGAATCGTGTGGCGAATGCGTGGATATTTCGTCGACGGCAGATCACGGCTTGCGGCAACAACTCCCGTGCACTAATTAGGTGATGCATGAACTTGTTCAACCGTGGCACCACGTTCCGTCGCGCGGACCGCACGACGGAACGCGCCGCCGGCGCCCAGCCCCCCACCGGGCCGTCGGCCACTGCCACAGCCGTCCTTCCGGATCCCGGACTGGCGGCCCTGACCGGGGAATGGGCCATCGACCCCGCCCACAGCAGGATCGGATTCTCCGTGCGCCACGCCATGGTGACCACCGTGCGCGGGGCGTTCCTGGAGTACCAGAGCCGCCTCTACTTCGACGGCCGCGACCCCTCCCGCTCCCAGGCGGAGATCATCATCTCCACCGGCAGCGTCGACACCGGCGTGGAACAGCGCGACGGCCACCTGGTGGGCCGCGACTTCCTGGACGCGGCGACCTATCCACGCATGCGGTTCGTCAGCACCGGCGTGGAGGTCGTCGGCCCCGACGTGTACCGGATGACCGGCGACCTCACCATCAAGTCGACCACCCGCCCCGTGGTCCTCGAACTCACCTACATAGGCCATGTCACCGACCCGTTCGGCTATCAGCGGGCCGGCTTCGACGGCACCACCACCATCAACCGCTCCGAATGGGGCCTGACCTACAGCACCCGGCTCGCCGAGGGCGGCGCGATGGTCAGCGAGAAGGTACGCCTTCAGTTCGACATCGCCGCGATCCGCACACCTCCGGCCGGCTGACCGGCTCCGCCGCGAAGAACGGGCCATGAACTCGGCGGAGTTCGTGGCCCGTTCCGATGTTCCGGAAACAGTCGGCTGTTCCGGAAACCGTCAGCGCCCGCGCACCAGCCCGGCCAGATAACGCCACAGCGACGAACGCGGCCGTACGTCGGCCTCGGCGGCCGGGGTGGAGTCGACCGTGGCGGGAAGGTGTGCCGGAGGGGCCGCGGGCAGGGCCGGCGCGTCCGAGAGCGTGTACCGCACCGGAAGCGACCGCAGACCCCGCATGAACGGCGAGGACCGCCAGGGAAGTTGGTCGACGGGCAGCGACAACTCGAGCCCGGACAGCCGCTCGAAGAGCCTGCTCACCCCGATCGCGGCCGCACCACCGGCCAGTTCGCGGGCCGGACACTGCCGGGGCCCGGCCCCCCAGGACAGATGGGCACGGGTGCTGATGGTCGACTCGGGGCAGACCTTCTCGGCGAAGGAAGGGTCGGCGTGCGCGGCACCCACCGACACCCACACCGGATCACCGGCGGCGATGGTGTAGTCGCCGAGCCGCATGTCGGTCAGCGGGAACCGCGGGACGAAGTTGATGAGCGGCGGCTTCTGCATCACCACCCGGTTCATGGTCTCCCGGATCAGCCCCGCCGACAGACTGGCGCTCGCGGGGAGGTTCCCGGTGATGACCTCGACGACCGTGTTGGAGATCAGGATGCCGACATGGTCCGACGTCATCCCCAGCAGCATCATCAGCTCACGCGACAACTCCTCGACGCTCAGGCCGGGATGGGAGGCGAGCAGATAGGAGGGGAAGTCGTTGCCGGGCTCCTTCATCTTCGACGCGCCCAGCTCCGACAGCGTCGCGAGGAGCCGCTCCAGGGCGGGCCCGGCGTCGGGGCCCGCGTCCAGCACCCGCCACATGTCCATCAGCGCGTCGTCGTGCTGCGAGCCCGGGAACCCGAGCAGGTGACTGGCGACCATGAGGGGCAGCGGCCGCGCGAACTGCGCCGACAGATCCGCCCACCCGGTGCGGCCGCCCTGCGTGAACAAGGTGATCAGTTCGTCGGCGTCACGGGTGATCTTGGCCTTGAGCTGCTTTGCCACCGGATGGCGGGGGTCCTGGAACGGCCGCAGCGCCGTGTCCCAGGCGACCTTGAGCCCGCGGTATCCCTCGCCGCCCTGGATCAGGATGTGGTTGACGTCCAGCGACGGCGCCAGCGGCCAGTCCGCCGGCAGCCGGCCCTCCCTGTGCGCCCGCCAGTTCTCCAGGCCCTTCGGCCACCGGTCGTCGTCGCGGAGGACCTGCAGTGCCTCCTCGTAGCCCAGCACGAGCCACACGGGCACCCCCAGCAGGTCGACCGGCGCGACCGTACCGTGGGTCCTGCGCAGCCGTTCGTACACGATCGCCGGGTCCCGTTCGTAGTCGCGGGTCATGAGCGGTTCGAGGCTCATCGACTCCAGCGACCCGTGACCGGCTGCCGCCCCGCTGTTCAGTTGGACCCCCATGGCTTCCTTCCCTCGCTCAGGCGCTACCACAGGGTAATGTCACCCACCGCGGTGATCCAACGCCGGGTGGTGATTGCCGGGGGCCGACATTCCGGGAACTCGCGGGAACGACGGACGGCACCGCCCGAAGACGGTGCCGTACCTGTCGAAGTAGCCGTCTACGGCGTCCACTTGATGTTCGGGTTCACATTGCCGGTCCAGTTGAAGACGGCCATGTTGTCCCAGCCGTTGCCGCTGCCCGAGATGTCGGTCGGGTCCCAGCCGTTGCCGGTCACCGCGTACCAGGTGGGCTCCCAGTAGAAGACCCCGATCGCGCCGTTGCTGCGGGCCGCGTTCTGCACGGCGGTGAAGTTGTCCGCCTGGCCCTGCCAGGTGAGCGGATATCCCGAGCAGCCGGTCGTGATGGAGTTGGCGGTGCCGTCGGCGTTGGCCGAGGTGAACGGGTAGGCCGTCTCGGCG
This sequence comes from Streptomyces sp. NPDC048420, assembly GCF_040651535.1. Taxonomy (NCBI): domain Bacteria; kingdom Bacillati; phylum Actinomycetota; class Actinomycetes; order Kitasatosporales; family Streptomycetaceae; genus Streptomyces; species Streptomyces sp. NPDC048420. The sequence continues at coordinate 161,068 of NZ_JBEZKG010000015.1, read as the reverse complement.
ATGACGACGTCCTTGCCGTACCGGGACTTCATGTCGGCCACGACACTGCCCATGTTGGCGATGGTGCCGTGCCACGGGCAGTAGTAGGACAGCCCGGTGATGTCCCAGTTGACGCCCTTCGCCTTGATGCCGTCGTAGAACCAACGTGCGTTCGCGTCGCTGTCGGCGTCGGCGGTGTGGATGATCACCTTGGTGCCGCTGTTGCACGCCTTGGTCGCGTTGTAGCCCGACTTGAGGAGCAGGCTGAGGTTGGTGAAGTCGTTGTTGACGACCTTGCCCTCGTTCCACAGCATGCCGACGTTGATCTCGTTGCCGATCTGCACACTGTCCGGCGTGGTGCCCTGCGACTTGAGGCTGTTGCAGACGTCGTACGTGTAGTTGTAGACGTCGGTCTGCAACTGGCTGATGTTGTGGCCGGACCACGCGGCGGGCTTGTTCTGGTTGCCCGGGTCCGCCCAGGTGTCCGAGTAGTGGAAGTCGACCAGCAGCTTCAGCCCCTTGGCCTTCACCTGCTTCGCGTACGCCAGCACCTTGGCCTTGTTGTTGTAGCCGCTCGCGGGGTTGTTCCAGATCCGCAGCCGGACGTAGTTGACGCCGAGGCCCTTGAGGATGTCCAGCGGGTCCTTGGCGGTGCCGCTCGCGTCGTAGTACTTGGCACCGAGGTCGAGGGCGCGCTGGGCGGTCGACACGTCGGCGCCGAGCATGGTGAGCGAGCCAGCGGCGGAGGCGCTGGTGGGCGTGGTGAGCAGGGATGCGGGCAGGGCGAGGGCCGCCAGGAGCATGGCGGCTCTCACGAGGCGGCGCGGACCTTTGACGGTCATCCCGACCTCCTTGTCTGACATGACCATGTGGATGATTTCCGTGAACGTTCACAGTAGAAGGTGCTTTCAGAGCTGTAAATACATGTGTCGGCAGCATTTCGTCGAGGCTGGAGAGGTGTTGTGCGGGGGGCGCGAGTGTGTACGTACACAGATTCCACGGGTAGGCGAGTCGCCGTCAGTCCGAACCCGCGCAAGGCCGGTGGGGAGAGTGCGAGTTCGTCACCGTAATTGGGTACGCGGTCTGGGACCTTCCGTGGGCAGAATGACCACCATGGTCAACGACCCGCGTACCCTCCACGACCGCCTCGTCGAACAACCGCGCCTGACCGGCCTGGTGCTCTCGCCCGACGGCTCACGTCTGATCCTGTCCGTGCAGGTCCTCGGCGACGAGGGAAACCGGTACGTGTCGGAGCTGTGGGAGGTGGATCCGGCGGGTGAGCGGGATCCACGCCGGGTGCCCGGTTCCCAACAGGGCGACTCCGCCCCCGCGTTCGCCGCCGACGGCGCCCTGCTGTTCCTCTCCGACCGTGAGTCCGGTGACTCCGGCGAAGAGCCTGGACCGTCGCTGTGGTCGCTCTCCGAGAGCGGTTCGGCCGAGCGGATCGCCCACCACCCGGGTGGGACAACGGCGTTCACCGCCGCGGCCCGTGCCGGCACACTCGCCTACACGGCGGCGCTGCTGCCCGGCGCCGCAGACGTCCGGACCCACGCCGACCTTCTCCGCCGGCGTCGCCGCGCCGAAGTCAACGCCGTCCTGTACGAGACGACCGCCGGCAGCGAGGGTGTGGAGCTCGGTACCGCCGAACCCCACACCTTCGTCCTCGGCTCCGACACCCCGCCGGTCGACGTGGGTGGCCAAGGCCTCGCGGGCGCCGGGGACATGGCCCTCTCGCCGGACGGATCCGTGGTCGCCCACACCCGGGCCCCGACCGGCGCCGCCCCGGACACGAACACCGTGGTGATCGCCGACGCGTCGACGGGCGTGCGACGCAAGGCCCTCTCCCACCCCGGACACCAGTACTACAACCCGGTGTTCACCGCCGACGGCACCCGCCTGATCTGCTCACGCCAGCAGGAGGAGACGTACGACTCCGCGTGGCAGGTCACCCTCGTCGCCTTCGACCCCGTGTCCGGTGAAGAGACCGATCTCCTGCCGGACTTCGACAACTGGCCCTGGCCGGGAAAGGCGATCTGCTCGCCGGTCCCCGGGGACACCACGCTGTGGTTCACCGGCGACGAACAGGGCCACTGCCCGGTCTTCCGCCGCGACCCGGACGGCACGGTCACCCGCCTGACCGCCTCCGGCACCTACTCCTCCCTCTGTGTGACGCCCGACGGCTCCACCCTCCACGCGCTGCGCGGCGACATCGACAGCCCCCACCAGGTGGTCCGGCTCGACGCGGCCAAGGCCGACCAGGAGCCCGCCCCCCTCAGGACGCCGGGTGACCTCGGTCCTCTCCCCGGCACGCTGACCGAGGTGCACACGACCGGGGACGACGGCTTCGCGTTGCGCGCCTGGCTCGTCCTGCCGAAGGGCGCCGGAGCCGAGCACCCGGCGCCACTCCTCGTCATGCCTCATGGCGGGCCCCAGGGATCCTGGAACGGCTGGTCCTGCCAGTGGAACCCGTGGCCGTTCGCCGCCCGGGGCTACGCCGTACTGCTGCCCGACCCTGCCCTGTCCTCCGGATACGGGCAGCACATGCAGGAGCGGGGACGCGGCCAGTACGGCGGCCGGCCCTACCACGACGTCATCGCGCTCACCGACGCCGCACTGTCCCGCGCCGACCTCGACCCGGCCCGAACGGCCCTCGCGGGCTGGTCCTACGGCGGCTACCTCGCCAACCGGACGGCCACGCGCACCGACCGCTTCAGGGCGCTCGTCTCCCACGCCGGGATGTGGAACCTGGAGTCCTTCCACGGTGACACCGACCTGCACACGTACTTCCGGAAGATCTTCGGCGACCCCCGCATCCAGCGTGAGCGCTACGACGCCGACTCGCCCCACCTCGACGCCGCGAAGCTGACGACCCCGATGCTGATCGTGCACGGCGGCCGGGACTCCCGCGTCCCCCCGGGCCAGTCCCGGGAACTCCAACACGACCTCCGACGCCAGGGAGTGCCCGTCCGGTTCCTGTACTTCCCGGACGAGCCCCACGGCGTAGAGGCACCGAACAACCTGCGCCTCCTGTACGAGACGGTCCTCAACTTCCTCGACCACCATGTCCTGGGTGAGGAGTGGAGGCGTCCGGAGCTCCTGTGACCCCTCGCCGTCCTCCCGGCGATCGCCGCGGGGGCTACTCCTGGGAGTGCCGGATGGCGTCCAGCACGATGTGGGCCACGTGGTCGTCGGTGAGGACGTACTGGATCTCCCGGGCCTGACGCCGGGCCGTCACGATCCGCGACGTGCGCAGCACGCGCAGATGCTGGGAGACCAGCGGCTGGCTCACGCCGAGGGCGTCGACCAGTTCGTGGACGTACTTCCCGCCCTGGGAGAGCTCGCGGACGATGCCGACACGGACGGGCGAGGCCAGTGCCTTCAGGAGGTCACTGGCCGCTTGCAGGGCCCGTATCGGCTCGTCCGTCGGAGATGGGGGAGTCATCACATGCAAACATTAGCATGTGACAATGGTTTTCGATTCGCCTGTCGGGAACCCCGGGTGCGGCGGATCGTCAGTGGTCGTCCCAGTGGCCCTCGTGGGCGGCGTGGCGGTGGCCGTCGTGCCAGAAGTCGACGTGGTCCTCGTGCGGCACGGCCACATGACCGCAGCCCTCGCCGTGCTGGTGGTCATGTGCCTCGTGCGCGGTGTGGCCGGCGCTCGCACACTCGTCGACATGGCCGTCGTGGATCTTGTGAAGGTGGCCGTCGTGGGCGTAGTCGGTGTGGTCGCCGTGCGGGACGGCGACGTGGCCGCAGCCGGCGCCGTGGGTGTGGGTGTGGTCGTCGTGGGTGCGGTGCTCGGTGGTGGTGCTCATGCGCTTCTGCTCCTGGGCGTGCTGATCGGTGGTCCGTGGGCGTGCTGTCGCGGACCATGCATGGCGAAGTTGATATATAGCAATCCATGCATGTGTGTGTCGCGGGTGGCCGTTCCGCGTCCGCGGCGCGGTCGGCCAGGCGGCGAAGTCCCTTACGCCGGAGTCGCCTTGGGCTCCAATCGCAGCGTGAGGATCTGGAAGGGCCGCAGCCTCAACCGCACGCCCGTCTCGCACCGTTCGTGGCTCGACGGGTCGTCCAGCGGTCGCTCCAGCAGGTCGGTCACGACGGCCGAGGCCAGCGGGAACCCGGCGCTTAGTGTGGCCGCCGCACGGGTGCCCCGGGACTCGTAGAGCCGCACGATCACGTCCCCGCTGCGGTCGTCGGCGAGCTTGACCGCCTCGACGACCACACCCTCGTGGTCGACCGAGACCAGCGGGGCGACCGTCGCACTGCCCGGCACCGTCCGCTCGGGCAGGTTGAAGCGGTACCCCTCACGCCTGGCGTCGGTGACGTCGGCGCCGATCACCAGGGCGTAGCCGAGCCGGTGGGTGCCCTGGTCCTGGTCCGGGTCGGGGAAGCGGGCGGCGCGCAGCAGGGAGAGGCGGACCGTGGTGGTCGTACCGCCGTCGGGGCGGATGTCCCGGGTGACGTCGTGGCCGTAGGAGGAGTCGTTGACCAGGGCGGCTCCCCAGTCCGGTTCGCCGATGTGCAGGAAGCGGTGGGCGCATGTCTCGAACTTGGCGGCGTCCCAGCTGGTGTTGGTGTGCGTGGGCCGCTCGACGTGTCCGAAGGGGATCTCGGCGGTCGAGTGGGCGGCCCGTACGTCCAGCGGGAAGGCCGCCTTGAGGAACTTCTCCCGTTCGTGCCAGTCGACGACGGTGTCGATCACCGGCCCGCGGGCACCGGCCGGCAGGGCCAGGGTCTGCTCGATCCGCGAGGCGCCGAATGCGCGGACCACGTGGATGCCGTCTCCGGTCGCCGTGACGGACTCGGCTTCGGTGAGGTCGCGGACCGTGTTGCGGTAGAAGACGTCGACGTCCCAGGCGTCCCACTGGTTGGGGAAGTCCTGGTGCAGCTGGAGCAGGTTGCCGACCGTGCCGGGAGCCAGGGCCTCCCGGGCGGCCGTGTGGTCGTAGGCGGAGGTGATCAGACCGCGCGCGTCCACCACGATCCGGACCAGCCCGTTGTCGAGGACGAACCCGTCCCCGTCCGGCACCGGTCGCGTGGGGGCGCCGACGGTCTCGGAACGCGGGCCCGCGCCGAACGCGGCGACTCCGCCCCGCTCGTGCGGCGCGGAGTTGAAGACCACCGTGCCGTCCGGCTCCCCGGCCAGCGCTCCCTGGGCCGCGCCGATCAGCTCCTCCAGCTCCTGTGCCACGGCCGCGTACGTCTCCTCCGCCTCCCGGTGCACCCATGCGATCGACGTCCCGGGCAGGATGTCGTGGAACTGGTGCAGCAGCACCGTCTTCCACAGCCGGTCCAGCGCGTCGTACGGGTACGGATGCCCGTGCCGTACGGCCGCGGTCGCCGCCCACAACTCCGCCTCGCGCAACAGGTGTTCGCTGCGCCGGTTGCCCTGCTTGGTGGCGAGCTGGCTGGTGAGCGTGCCGCGGTGGAACTCCAGGTAGAGCTCCCCGGACCACACGGGCGCGCCGCCGTTCGCCTCGTACTCGTCGTGCGCGCGCCGGAAGAAGTCCACCGGACCCTCCAGCTCCACCCGCGCCGACCCCTCCAGGTCCCGCAGGCGTTCGGCGCGCGCCAGCATCTCGCGGGTGGGGCCGCCACCGCCGTCGCCGTAGCCGAAGGGGATCAGCGAGTGGTTGGCTCCCGCCTTGTCCTGGAAGTTCCTTACGCTGTGGGCGACTTCGGCGCCGGACAGCTCGCCGTTGTAGCTGTCGACGGGCGGGAAGTGGCTGAAGATCCGGGTGCCGTCGATGCCCTCCCACCAGAAGGTGTGGTGCGGGAACTTGTTGGTGGTGTTCCAGGAGATCTTCTGGGTCAGGAACCACTTCACCCCGGCCAGCTTCATCAGCTGCGGCAGGGCCGCGTTGTAGCCGAAGGTGTCCGGCAGCCACATCTCCTCGGTCTCGACGCCGAACTCCTCCAGGAAGAACCGCTTCCCGTGCACGAACTGCCGCACCAGGGCCTCGCCGCCGCTGATGTTGGTGTCCGGCTCCACCCACAGGCTGCCGGTCGGCAGGAACTGCCCGGTCTTCGCCTTCTCCTGCGCCCGCGCGTAGACCTCGGGCCGGTGCTCCTTCAGCCAGGCGAGTTGCTGCGCCTGGGACATCACGAACCTGAACTCCGGGTGGTCGTCCATGAGGTGGGTGACATTGGAGACGGTCCGGGCCACCTTGCGCACGGTCTCGCGCAACGGCCACAGCCAGGCCGTGTCGATGTGCGCGTGGCCGACCGCCGAGATGCGGTGCGCGCTCGCGTGTGCCGGTGCGGCGAGGACGGGGGTGAGCGCGGCCCGGGCGGCGGCCGCCGTGCCGCTGATGTCCTGGAGGTCCACGGCGTCCAGGGCGAGTTCGACTGCGCGCAGGATCTGCCAGCGGCGCGGGGAGTCGGGGGACAGCTCCGGCATGAGCTGCTGCAACACCTCCAGATCCTGGACGAGTTCATGGACGTCCCGGTCGAACACGGCGAGATCCAGGCGCCGCAGACGGTAGAGGGGCTCGCCCGGATCGGCCGCCGGGTCGCCCAGCCAGGGTGCCCGTCCGCCCACCGAGGTGGGCCCGAAGGTGAGTTCGCCGGGCGCGGTGTGCATGACGACCGGGTTGGCGGCGGCCTCGACGTAGGCGACGAACTCCTCGCCGCCCACCGCCCGTTCGGCCACCGGCAGCCAGGTGTTGCGCGGGTTGAGCGCCTTCACGGCGGTGCCGTCGGCCCGGTACACGAGCCCCTCCGCGGAGAAGCCGGCGGAGTGCGTCGCGAACCCCAGATCGAGGATGGCCTCGACACGCTCCCCGGCCCACTCCGCGGGAATCGTCCCGCTGACCTTGAACCAGCTCGTGGACCAGGCAGGCCCCCACCACTCGCCGACCCGCGTCGGACGGTAGGGGGCGGCCAGGCCCTCGCGGACCGGGACCGGCTCGCCGGCCGCGCTCCAGATCTCCACGTTCAAGGGGACGGCTCGGGCGTGGACGGCGGGCCGTATGCGCTCGCCCAGTACCCGGGCGAGCCGCTGTTCGGTGACGTCACGATCGTTGTGCATCAAAGCTCCGTACAGGTGGGGGAGGTCAGCCCTTGAGTGCCCCGCCGAGCGCGAAGCCGCCGCCCAGCTTGCGGGCCAGCAGCAGGTAGAGCATCACGACGGGCAGGGAGTAGATCAGGGAGAACGCCGACAACTGCCCGTACTGCGTCTGGTCATGGGCGCTGAGGAAGGTGAACACGCTGACGGACGCCGGGAGTTTCTCCGGGGACAGCAGGAGGATGAAGGGGACGAAGAAGTTCCCCCACATGCCGATGAACGTGAAGATGGTGACCACGACGACCCCGGGACGCATCAGCGGCAGCACCACCCGCCACAGCACCTGCATGGTGTTCGCGCCGTCGATGCGGGCGGCCTCCTCCAGGACGATCGGGACGCCGTCCATGAAGTTCTTCATCAGCCAGATCCCGAACGGCAGCGCGGACGCGGCCAGGAACAGGGTCGTACCGGGCATCGAGTCGATCAGGTTGACCTGCACGAACATGCTGTACACGGGGATCATCACGGCGGTGATGGGCAGCCCGGTGGAGAACAGGATCGTGTACAGGAACGGCCGCCGCACCCGGGACCGGTAGCGCGAGAGCGGATAGGCGGCGAGCACCGACGCCACCACGGTCACCGCCGTCCCGAAGCCGCACAGCAGCAGGCTGTTGAGCATCGGCCGGTAGGTGGTGTCGACGTTGAGGACCGCGTCGAAGTTGTCCAGCGTCAGCGACGAAGGCCACTGAAGGCGGAAGGAGTTGGTGTCGCTCACCGAGGCGAGCACCATCCACAGCAGCGGCAGGACGTACAGCACCGACACGGCGAGCAGCACGAGGTTGATCGTGATCCGCCCCGGGCGGAGGCGGGGCCCGCGCGGACGACCGGACACCACAGGGGCCTTGGTGACGGTCTCGGGGGGAGTCGTGGCGACGGCGGCCATCAGTCGTCCTCCAGTTTCAGCAGCCGGATGTACACGACGGAGAACAGGGCGCCGACGACCAGCAGGACGAGCGCGATGGCGGTGCCGTAGCCGATCAGACTGTTCTGGAAGGCCTGTTGGTACATGAAGATCGGCAGGGTCTCGCTCTTGTTGCCGGGGCCGCCGCGGGTCATCGTGTAGATCAGCCCGAAGACGGAGAGCGTCTGGAGGGTGATCAGCATCAGGTTGGTGAGGATCGACGGCCTGATGACCGGCAGGACGACCCGCCACAGCCGCTGCCAGGGACCCGCGCCGTCCATCTCGGCGGCCTCCACCAGCTCCTGCGGCACGTCGTTGATCGCCGCGGTGAAGACCATCAGCGAGAACGCGGTGCCGCGCCACACGTTGGCCAGGCACACCGCGAGGATGGGCATCGTGTACAGCCAGTTCTGGTCCGGCAGATGCAGCGCGTCCAGCAGGGAGTTGAGGGAGCCCTGGTTGTAGAAGAACGCGTACATCAGATAGCCGGCGACCACCTCGGGCAGCACCCAAGCGGCGATGACCACACCGTTGACCAGGGCCCGCACCGGCTGGGTGGCCTTCTGTACCAGGACGGCCAGCGCGAGCCCGAGGGTGTTCTGGCCGACCACCGCGGAGCCGACCACGAACACCAGGGTCAGCCATACGGCGTTGAGGAAGTCGGTGTCCTTCAGGGCCCTGGTGAAGTTGTCGACGCCCACGAAGCTGGTGCCGGAGGCCCCGGTGAGCTGCATATTGGTGAACGCGTAGTACACGCAGTACGCGATCGGACCGGCGAGGAACACCGCCAGCAGGATGACGGCCGGGACCGTCGGCAGGCCGCGCAGCAGGGTGCGTACTGCGGGGGCCGGCGCCCCGCGGGACCGGCGGGGGTGACCGCCGGTCCCGTGAGGCGCCGGGGCGAGAGCGGTCACGAAGTGCCCTCCACGGTCTTGTCGTCGCCCACTGCCGCCTTGACATCGTTATCGAAGGTCGAGGCGGCCTTGTCGACGGAGGCCTGACCGGTCGTCACGGACTCCATCGCCTTCTGGATCGCGGTCGAGACCTGGTTGTAGGCGGGCAGCCCGGGCCGGTAGTGGGTGTCGGCGACCAGCTCGGTGAAGAACTTGTTCGTCGGGACGGACGCCAGATACGTCGGGTCCGAGGCGACGTCCGTGCGCACCGCGATGTTGGCGTTGGTGGCGTTCCACTTCGCCGCGTTGGTCTTCGTCTGGAGCGTGGTCGACAGGAACTTCCAGGCCAGGTCTGGGTTCTTGGCCTTCGCCGGGATCGACCAGGCCCACCCGCCCGACATGCTCGTTCGGCCCGGCGCCTGGCCGTTCTGCGTCGGCATCGCCGCCGTGCCGATCACCGACTGCCACTCGGGCCACGGCTTGGCCGCGGCCGAGCTCCAGTTGTTGGGCATCCAGGAGCCGTCGATGTCGATCGCCAGCTTGCCCTCGGGGATGAGCTCGGTACCCACGGTGGTCCCGAAGTTGGCGCCGAGCGCCTGCTCCTTGGCCGGGCCGAGACCCTCGCTGTAGATGGTGTGGACGAAGTCCAGCGCGTCCTTGAAGCCCTGGCTGCCCACGACCCACTTCTTCTGCGAGGCGTCATAGAGCGACTTGTCACCGGCCGGGGTGCCGTACAGGAGCATCTCGAAGCCCTGCATGGAGGACGCCTCGCCGCCCGCCTGCCCGGTGTACAGGTTGAGCGGGGTGACGTCGGGCAGCTTCGCCTTGATCTTCTTGGCGGCCGCGATCACGTCGGCCCAGGTCTTCGGCTGCCAGGGCACCGGGATTCCGGCCTTCTGGAGGAGCTGCTTGTTGTACCAGATACCGCGGGTGTCGGTGTCGTCCGGCACGGCGTAGCCCTTGCCGTCGGACGCGCCGGTCACCGCGCCCTTCGCGGCCTTGGCGTACTGCGACCAGTCGGCCCACTTCGCGGTGTAGGCGTCCAGCGGCTTGAGATAGCCGCCCGCGATGTCGGAGTTGATGAGCGCGGTGTCCTCGTAGACCAGGTCGGGCGCGGTCGCGGGGGAGCGCATCATCAGCTGGAGCTTGGTGTAGTAGTCGTTCTCGGAGGCGACGACCGGGACGAGGGTCACCTTGGTGCCCGGGTTGGCCTTGGTGAACTCCTTCACCATCGAGGCGAGGAAGGTGGCCTGGAGCTTGTTCGTGCTGTCCAGGTTCTGCCAGTAGACGACCTTGATGGACTTGGCCGAGCTGCCTGACGAGCCCGAACCGCAGCCGGTGACGGCCAGGGCGGTGGCGGCGGTGAAGGCCGCGGCGGTGACGATTCTCGAGCGCACAGTGGTTCCTCCGGAACGCGAAACCTGAGGGAAAGCCGCGAGTTTTCTTGGGCCGGGAGGCCAGCCCCGACGGCGCCCTACACTCGGCGCCACCCTGCGCTGACTGGCCAATGGCCGGATTTTGTGGGCGTCAGCTAAATCCATTTGATGGATGAAGTCAATGCTTCGAGTATGTAAACTTTCGCCCCGTGACGATGCTCAGCGGGACGAATCTGCCACGGGTCGGCGGCTACAACCAGGCCGTCGTCCTGGATGCCATCCGTACCACGGGACAGGTGAGCCGGGTCGAGCTGGCCACCCTCACCGGGCTGACCAACCAGACCGTCTCCAACGTCGTCCGCAAGCTCCTCGACGCCGGCCTGGTGGCGGAATCCGGCCAGGCCCCCTCCAGCGGCGGCAAGCGGCGCACCCTGCTGACCCTCCGGGCCGACGGGGCCTGCGCGGTCGGCGTCCACCTCGACCCCGACGCCGCGGTGATCGTGGTCGTCGACCTGGCCGGAGAGGTGATCGGCAGCCGTCGCCTCCGGCTCACCGACCCCGGGGACCCGGCCGACGTCGTGGAGCGGATCGCGCGGACCACCGGGCGGCTCCTCGACCGCAGCGCCGTGGACCGTGCCCGCCTGCTCGGCCTCGGCATCGCCGCGCCCGGCCCGCTCGACGGCACCACCGGCGCCGTGGTCTCCCCGCCGAACTTCCCCGGCTGGGGCCGCGTCCCCCTGGCCGACATGTTCGCCGAGGCCACCGGTCTGCCCGTCGCCCTCGACAACGACGCCACCGCGGCGGCGATCGGCGAGCGCTGGATCGGCGGCGCGGCCCGGGCGGGCAGCTTCCTGTTCATCTACCTCGGCACGGGCGTCGGCGCGGGAATCGTCCTCAACAACACCGTCCTGCACGGCGATTCGGGCAATGCGGGGGAGTTCGGCCACATGGCGGTGGAACCCGGCGACCGCGTCTGCCACTGCGGGGCCATGGACTGCCTCGGCCCCTACGTCAGCCCGGCCGCGATCATCGACGACCTGCTACGACTGCACGGCCGGACCGCCGCCGACCGCATCAACCTCACCGGCACCCCCGAGTCCGTGCACGACGACTGGAAAGCCCTGCGCCGAGCAGCCCGCGCGGGTGACGCCGACGCCTGTGACGTCGTACGACGAGCCGCACGCCGTATCGGCGAAGCCGCCCGGGGCGCGGCCAGCCTTCTCGACGTCAGCCGGGTCGTCCTCGGCGGCGAGGCACTGCGCGGCATCGAGCCGATCATCCGCGAGGAGGTCGAGGCCGCCGTCAACCGCACCTCCGTCGCCCGTACGATCCGGACGGTCGCCGTCGAACAGAGCGTGATCGGAGAGACGGTGGGCGCGGTCGGGGCGGCGTCGCTGGTGCTGCACGGGAACTACGCGCCGGGGTGGCGGATGTTGACGGACGTGACGGGGTGAGGTGAGGGTGTGGCGGAGTTCCTCAGGTGAGGTTGAGCCCGCCGTCGAGCACGATCACCTCGCCGGTCAGATAGCCGTTGCCGATCACCGAGGCCACCAGGTCGGCCACGTCGGAGGGTTGGGCCGGGCGGTGCATCGGCGCGCGGTCCCGCCAGAGTTCGTGGGCCTGGACCCAGTCCTTCGTCATCGGGGTGTCCACCAGGCCCGGTGCCACCGCGTTCACCCGCACCTCGGGGCCGAGTGCGGCCGCCAGCAGCCGGGTCACATGGTTCAGCGCGGCCTTGCTCGCCGCGTACGGCACCGAGGAACCCTTCGGCCGAACCCCGGCATGGCTGGTGATGTTCACGATGTTGCCGCCCCCGGGGGACCGCCGTAGCGCCGGAAGAGCCGACGTGCACAGCACCCAGGGCGCGATGAGGTTGACCTCCAGCAGCTGCCGCCAGTCCGCCGGAGTCGCCGCCGCGAGGTCGGCATGCGGGATCGGCCGGCTGATGCCCGCGTTGTTCACCAGGACGTCCAGCCGTCCGAAGTGGGCGAGTGCCGTCTCGACCAGTCCGCGGGCCTCCTCCTCCACCCCCAGATCGGCCTGCACGTACACCCCGCCGAGCTCCGCCGCCAGCGCCCGGCCGGGCTCCGCACTGCGCCGCGAGTGCACGACGACCCGCGTCCCGTCGGCCGCCAGCCGCCGTACGACCGCCTCGCCGATCCCCGACGTGGAACCGGTGACCAGGGCGACGGGGCGGTCGCGTTGTTCGATGCTCATGACGGTGGATCTTGTCATGGCCTGTCTGCGACGGGTCTCGACCGGTTCGGCAGGCGGCCGCCGGTCACGGCTTGATGCCCACCCCGGCCCACGCGCTGACCTCCGCGTCCGTGAGCTCCGGGTCCGGGCCCTGCGGGTCGTCCGGGCGCCAGCGGTGGGTCAGGGAGATGCCCGGGTCGAGGAGGTCGAGGCCCTCGAAGAAACGGGCCACCTCCGCCTGGCTGCGGACCTGGGCCCGGGTGCCCGCGGCGGCGTAGATGCCGACGAGCTTCTCCCAGAGCTCCGGGGCGAAGTCGCCCGTGCAGTGGCTCACGGCCAGCGCGCTGCCCGAGGGCAGGGCGTCCAGGAGCCGGGAGACGATGCCGTACGGGTCCCAGTCGTCCGGGACGAAGTGCAGGATGGCGTTGAGGGACAGGGCCACCGGCCGGTTCAGGTCCAGGGTCCTGGCCAGCTCGGGGGAGTGCAGGATCGCCTCGGGGTCGGTGAAGTCGCCCTGGACGTACGCCGTGCGCCCCTCGGGCGTGTTGCGCATCAGGCGCTCGGCGTACTTGAGGACCAGCGGGTCGTTGTCGGCGTACACCACACGGGCCTCTGGCGCCACGGACTGTGCGACCTGGTGCAGGTTCGGCTCGGTGGGGATGCCGGTGCCGATGTCCAGCCACTGGCGGACGCCGTACTCCTGCGCGAGGACACGGGTGGCCCGGTGCATGAAGGAGCGGATCTCGCGGGCGCACGTGAAGATGCCGGGGTAGGTGGCCGCGACGGTCTCGGCCGCCTGCGTGTCGACGTCGAAGTGGTCCTTGCCGCCGAGGTAGTAGTCGTACATCCGGGCGGAGTGGGGCCGGCTGGTGTCGATCTCCCGCGCGGCGTGGGAGTTGCTCATCCTGTCCCTTTCAGGTGGTGTGCGTGGGGGGTGTCGGGCAGGTCGCTGCCGGGGCAGGTCCGGCTCGGGTCGTGGTTCAGCCGGCCGTGAGATGGTCGGCGAGGCCCCGCTTGACGCCGGCGACGAACGCGGCGATCTCCTGCGGGGTGTAGATCAGCGCGGGCCCGGCCGGATCGGTCGACTGCCGCAGCGCCACCCGGCCGTCGGCCAGGAGCTTGGTCTGCACGCACTGGCCGCCGTTGGGTCCGCTCCACGGGGACTCCCAGCCCTGCTCGCCGAGTTCGGTGGCCGGCATCCCGTTGTAGACGTGACAGTCGGTGCTGGTCATGAGTACTCCTTGCGCATCCGGTTCAGGAGTGCCTTGCTGTCCGCGTCCGAGGTCAGCAGGGACATGCGGTTGTGCGCCTCCAGATGGGCCGACACGTCGGAGCGCTGGTCCAGGTACATCGCGCCGGAGAGGACCTCGGTGTAGACGATGTCCGGCAACTCCCGCTCCTCGAAGCGGAAGTAGGTGAACGGGGCGCACGCGCCCATGTGGGCGCCGGCGGTGAACGGCACGACGTCGACGCTGACGTGCTCCAGCTCCGAGACCTCCAGGAGCCGTTCGATCTGCTCCCGCATGACCTCGGGGCCGCCGACCACCCGGTGCAGTACGGCCTCTTCCATCACCACCCACAGCGTGGGCGCGCCGGGTCTCTCCAGCAGGCTCTGGCGGCGCAGCCGCAGGTCCACCCGCCGCCCGAGGTCGTCTTCGGCCTCGCCCGGGAAGCCGCCGCGCAGGACTCCGCGCGCGTACGCGTGGGTCTGCAGCAGCCCTGTCACGTAGTGGGGTTCGTAGGTGCGCAGGGTCCGGGCCCCGGCCTCCAGGCTGACGTAGGCGCTGAACCAGTTCGGCAGGACGTCCCGGTACGTGTGCCACCAGCCGGGCTCGTTGGCCCGCTCGGCGAGGGCGACGAACTCGTCGATCTCCTGCCGGTCGGCCCCGTAGGTCTCCAGCAGCTTCTCCACGTAGAGCGGCTTGAGGGCGACCTCCGCCTTCTCCAGACGGCGGATGGTGAGCGAGGTCACCCTGAGCGCCCTGGCCGCGTCGTCCAGCGACTTCCCCGCACCCTGCCGCCGCTCCTGCAGACGCCGGCCCAGGATCATGCGCAGCACGGTGGGAGCACTGGTGCCACCGGTGCCCGTACGGCCTTCGCTCACGTCCCGACCTCCTGAGGGGCTGTCACCGGCACGAGTCTGACAGCGACTTGGTGACGTCACCAGACGGATCCCGGCTTTCTGAAATTATCAGGGAGCTGGTTGCAGGTTGAACTTGGGTGCGAGCATAGTGACTTGTGTGAACCGGGCCGCCGAACGCGCGCACGGTGCCGCCAACCGTCCCTACCCTCCCGCGCGTTGGCATCACCCCAGCCCCCCGATGTGTCTCAACCGGCCGCGCCGCCGCCCCCCACGGAAGGCCAACACCGTGTCCCCCAGCACGACTTCGTACCCTCAGCTGTTAGACGCCGTGGACCAGGAGCGGACCCACTGGATCGAACTCCCCGCGCACCGCTCCAGCGTCGGGGTCGCCCGTCGCTCCATCGGCACCCGTCTCAAGGCGTGGAACCTGCCGGGCGACCTGTGCGCCGATGCGGTCCTGCTCCTGTCCGAACTGGCCACCAACGCCGTGTGCCACACCTTCAGCGCCCGCATCCTGTGCGGCGTCGGCCTGGTCACCGACGGGGTGCTCCGGCTCGAGGTGCACGACCACGACCACTCGGGTCCCACGCTGCGCCGGTGCAGCGCGGGCCTCGACGACGAGGGCGGGCGCGGACTGTTCCTCGTGGAGGAACTCGCGGACACCTGGGGGGTGGACCGCTCCAGACTCACCGGCGGAAACGCCGTATGGGCGAATCTGACGGCCTGACCAGGTCGACCAGGCCACCGGGCGGCACCGTGGGGCACGGTGCCGTCAGACGATGTCCAGGGCCTCGTGCGGGCCGGCCGGCAGGCCGATGTCCACGGGGTCCCCGGGGCGCACCACGCCGCCCGTCACCACGATGCCCATGATCCCGGACCGGAACGCGGGCCGGCCGTGCTCGTCCCGTCCCACGACCTGTTTCATCAGGCCCTTTTGGAACCCGTCGATCTGCGCGCACGGGTTGCGCAGCCCGGTGACCTCGACGACGGCGGTCTCCCCGAGCCGCAACCGCGTCCCCCGGGGCAGCCCGAGCAGGTCGATCCCCCGCGTGGTGACGTTCTCCCCGAGTTCCCCCGCCGCCACCTCGAACCCGGCCCGCCGCACCTCCTCGAACAGCTCCTCGTGAATGAGGTGCACCTGCCGGAGATTGGGCTGGGAAGGGTCCTTCCTCATCCGGAAACGGTGTTTCACCGTCGCTCCGCCGTGCACGTCCCCCTGCACTCCGAACCCGGCGAGCAAGGTGATGCTCTCCCGGTTCGGCTTGCTGAACGAATACGTTCCGTTGCTGCTGACCGCAGCGATCATCCCACCCATAGGGCAATCCTATGAGTGTGGCGCCGAGCAGGCCGTGGCGGGGAGCGCCGCGCATCGGGTTCACAGCCACGCGTCGACGGCGACTGCGAGGTCGTCCCGGCCGTCGAAGACGTGCCCGTTCCTGCCGACGGCCCGCGCCGCCGCGTCCCTGGAGCCGGCCCTGCGCAAGGCGGTCCGGTCCGGGGCCCCGCTGTGATCGAGGTCCGCGCGGACCTCGACGCCGCCGGCCCCTGGGTCCCCGGCTGGTGGGACTTCCCGATCCCGGCGTACATCACCCACGAACGCCAGGACGAGTACCACCGCACCCGGGCCACCGAGCAGCACCTCTGAAACCCCCCGGGCCCGGCGCCGACGACCGCCCGCGCAGGGCCCTAGTCCTTCAGCGGCGAGAGCTGGGCCAGCAGTAGTGTCCGGTCGTCCGCGCCGGCCGGGTCGGAGGGGGTGTGCAGCAGACGTCGGCACAGGTCGGGCAGGGAGTCCTGGCCGTCGGCGGGGTCGGTGGCGGCCTTGTCCAGGGCGTGGGCGAGGCGGGCGATCTCCTGGTCGATGTCGGCGTCCCGGGACTCGACCAGGCCGTCGCTGTAGAGCACGAGCAGCGCCGGGTCCTCGACGCTCAGCACGGTCGGTTCGTACGCGCCCGCGCCGAGGCCGAGCGGCAGGCCCGCGCCGACCAGGTTGACCGGAGCGGTCCGGCCGTCCGGGCCGCGCAGCAGCGGGGGCGGGTGACCGGCGCCCACGAGGGTGCAGGTGTGGCGCCGGGCGTCCCATTCGGCGTAGATGCAGGTGGCGAAGGACGCGCCCGGCGTGTCACTGGCGAGCGCGTCGAGCCGTCGTATGAGATCGGCCGCCGGGATGTCGAGGCCCGCCAAGGTGCGTACGGCCGTGCGCAGTTGGATCATCGCGACGGCGGACTCCGGGCCGTGGCCCATGGCGTCCCCGACGATGAGACTGACCCGGTCGCCCGGTCGGCGCAGTACGTCGAACCAGTCGCCGCCGATGATCGTGCCCTGTCCGGCCGGGAGCGATCCATGGGCGATGCGGCAGCCCTCGACCTCCTGGATCGCGCCGGGCAGCAGGCTGTTGCGGATGGCCAGGGCGGTGCGGCGCTCGTGCTCGTAGCGGCGCGCGTTGTCCAGGGCGACCGCGGCCCGCGCGGCCAGCGACTCCACGGCCGCGACCTCCGCGGTCAGGAACGGCCCCCGGTCCGCTCCGCGCGAGCAGGCGACGAAGCCGATCGCCCCGCCCCGCAGGCGCAGCGGGACGACGAGGAAGGACCGTGCCTTGAGGAGTTCGTCGACCCGCGCGTCCTCGCTCGCGGTGGCGGCCAGCCGTTCCGCCGTGTGGTCGTCCACCGAGTCGTGCAGCTGCGCGTGCCCGTCGACCAGCGCGCGGGCGTACGGGGTCTCGCGGGGGAAGACGACCACTTCGCCGACCGGCAGGACGCCCGCCCAGGACTCCGGCGCGTCCGTACCCACGCGCAGCGCCAGCCGGCGCGCCTCGATCTGTGCGGGGTCCGCTCCGGCGTAGGTCGTCTCCTCGCGCCGCCACCGCTCCAGCAGATACAGGGAGGCCGCGTCGCAGAAGCCGGGCGTCAGCGCGTGCACGACGTGGCTGCCGGTCAGCCCCAGGTCGAGCTCCGAGCCGATGACGTCCGCCGCGGGGGAGAAGGCCGAACGACGGGGCGCGGGCGGGGCGGTGGGGGTGTCGGCGGAGCGGCTGTGCGGTTCGTTGCGCAGGGTCGTGGGGCCTTTCCGGGTGGGGGTCCGGGCACCCGGCGGGGCAACTGACCGCCGAGCGCAGAGAGGCAACTATATGATGAGGCGTCAAGTACCGTGGTGGGAAGGGACGTTCTTGTGACCGACACGGATGCTCTGCCGCCAGGGGCCGATCCGGACAAGGCGAGCGTAGCCCGGATGTACGACGCGATGCTGGGTGGGGAGCACAACTTCGCGATCGACCGGGAGGCGGTCGCGGCCGTCACCGCCATCGACCCCCAGGTGCGCACGCTGGCCAGGGCCAACCGCGCGTTCCTCGGACGGGCGGTGCGCTTCCTGGTCGAGAACGGCGTCCGGCAGTTCATCGACCTCGGCTCGGGGATCCCGACGCAGGGCAACGTCCACGAGGTGGCCCAGGCGGCGAGCCCGGAGGCCCGCGTGATCTACGTCGACAAGGACCCGGTGGCCGTCGCCCACAGCACCACCCTGCTCGCCGACAACCCGTACGCGGACATCGTCGACGCCGACATCCGACGGCCGGCCGACGTGCTGTCCTCGCCGCAGGTGCGCAAGCTCATCGACTTCGACGAGCCGGTCGCCGTCCTCATGGTCGCCATCCTGCACTTCGTCGCGCCGGAGGAGAACCCGGCCGGCATCGTGGCCGCCTACCGTGAGGCCCTGCCCGACGGCAGCTGGCTTGCCCTCTCCCACGCCACCAACGAGGACCGCCCCGACACGGCCGCCGCCGTCACCCAGCTGTACCGCTCCCGGGCCACCTCACCGGTCACCACCCGCTCCCACGACGAGATCCGGAACCTCTTCACCGGCTTCGACCTCGCCGAACCGGGTCTGGTGTACGTCCCCTTGTGGCGCCCGGACGCGGGCGACGACATCCCGGAGAACCCCTCGGAGTACTGGGTGTACGCGGGAGTCGGCCGCAAGAGCGGATGATGCCGTACGGCGTGTTCAGCGCTCGGCGTTGAGCTTGTCCACCGCCGCGCGGGCGTCCCCGATCGTCGCGTGGTCGACCGCGACGAAGTTGACCGGACGGCCGCGTTCGCGCTCGCAGCGGTGGACGCGGTCCAGTACGTATCGGCGGGCGTTGACCTCACCGGTGTCCAGGCGGCTGCCGCCGCTGTTGGTGATGGATCGTCCCCTGAGGCATCCAGCGTGCGCGTGACGTTCCAGCTAGCCTCCGGCGGCCGTGCGCAGCCGGGCCGCCGCGTCCTGTTGTCTGCTGGGACACCAGGGCGGGGGCCACGGTGGCCAGCGCGGTGGCGACATCTCCGGCCGCCAGGGCCACCTCGACATCGGGGCGCAACGCCTCCCGTTGCTTCTCGGGTACGGCGTCCAGGACCCGGTCGGTCGCGACGACGGCCTGCTGCTCGGAAAGCGGCAGTGCGGGAAGCGCCGAGGCGCGTGGCCGGCGACGAGCGCCTTGAGGGCGGCGTTGAGGTCGGTCGAGAACGCCGCGAAGTCCGGCTCCGCCTTCCGCTGCACGGAGGAGACGAGGTCGCCGAAGTAGGTGTGCGCCAAGTCGTCGAGGTTGGCCGGCACGGGTCGCGGGTCGACTTTCAGGGCGAGGCTGTCCCGGTCGCCGTTGAGGTAGCCGACCACGGCGTCGATCTGCGTGTCGGTGAGTTCCCGGACCGTCTCCGGCGGCAGCACCAGCTTGAGGTTGGAGGTGATCACGGCTTCGGGCACCGGCAGCCGGGCCAGGAGGCCGCGCGTGACGGCAGCCGTCTCGGGGTCGACCAGGACCTGGTCGTAGACCCGGTCGTAGGCCGATTCCTCGTCCAGCACGGACTGGTAGAACCCCGGCGAGACGACCGTGGACCGGGCCGTGGCCGCCAGGGTGACGACCGCGGTGCAGAGCACGGCGACGACCAGGGCGGTGACTCGCATCCACCCTCGGGCTTCTACGGCACGCAAGTTCTCGATGCCATCCATGGTCACCTCGCTCTCCGCGCGCCGTCCCGGCCACGGCCGCTTCCTCCGCCCGTGGGGCGCCCTGGCCGACCCGAAGAACGCGGGCGGCGGCAGCCGCGGACGCGAACGCCCTTCGCGGTGGAGCACACGAAGACCGCACAGCGGGCCTTTCCCGCGCCCCGACGGCTCGACTCCGCTCATCCATTTGTCGGCTCGGGCCGTCAACGCCCCTACGGCGTGCTGGAGTTGCGGATCGCAGCGATCGAGCAGCGCTTTGCAAACGCAGAGCCCCGTCGACAGTGTGGCTGTCGACGGGGCTCGGTGGGGCGGGACTAACGGTGGCTACCGCCGACGGCGACGTTGCCGGTGACCTTCGAGCCGGTCAGGTTGTCGTAGACGACCTCACCGCCGGACTTCTTCCAGACCTTGAGACGGAAGGTGTCCGGGGCATCGGTGGCGGTGACGCGGAAGGCGTACCCGCTCTTGCCGCCCACTGTGCCGGATCCCTGGTAGACGGCCTGGGAGCCGGTCACCACGAGCCAGTCGGAGCCGGTGGAGCGGAACTTCAGTTTGGCCGGGCCGAAGTCGAAGGAGACCTGTCCGACCGGGGTGACGACTCCTGGTGCGTAGGCCGCGGCGAAGGAGAAGGCGGCCTTGCCCGTCAGGTTCGGCTTCGGGGGGTAGGCGCCGGCCGGAGAGCCGATGACGCCGGTGCCGAGCGCGGGACCGGCGGAGCGGTCGTAGACGATCAGCTCGGGAAGCGTCCTGCCGTCCGAGGCGCCGTCGTCGTCGGTGACGGTGATCACCGGACGTCGGATCCCGGCCTCGGCGTACGTGTGCTCGGCCCGGCAGCCCGAGGCGGTGACCGTGCCGGACTGCGGTGCGCTGCCGTCCTTCCAGTCCACCAGGCAGGCGTGCGTGTCGCTCGTGCCGGCGTCGGTGAACTCGGCCGTGACGACCGTGCGCCTGCCCACCGACACCGGTGACCGCGGGCCCGCGGCGGAGGCGACGGCGGGTGCCGCGTTGGCCACCTCGACGGTTGCCGTGTCGCTGCTGCGGCCGCCGGTCAGGGTGACCGTGTAGGCGCCGTTGTCGGTGCAAGTGATCGTCGTGGCCGCCGACTTGGGATCGGCGAAGGCGCAGGGTGCTCCCGCCTCGACGGTCCACTGCGGGCTGCCCGCACCGGAGATCGTGCCCTTGAGCGCGATCGCGTCGCCCTCCTTGCCTTCGGCGTCCGCACCGGCGTGCACGATGCTCACCGGATCGATGCCCGTCAGGGTGGGCACGACCTTCTTGATCAGGCCGTCGGCGTCGAACTCCAGCTTGTCGACCGTCGTTTCACGGTGCATGCCGTCACCGCCCGGGATGGCGAACCGGTGATAGGCGATGTACCAGTCGTCGGTACCCGGCACCTGGACGACCGAGTGGTGGCCGGGGCCCTTGATGCCGAGTGAGAGGTCCTTCTCCAGGATCACGCCCCGCCTGGTCCAGGGGCCGGTGGGGGAGGGGCCGGTGGCGTAGGCGACGCGGTAGTTCTCGTCGCGGGTGTCGTTCTCCGACCACATGAAGTAGTAGGTGCCGCCCCGCTTGATGACGAAGGTGCCCTCGTTGTAGCCGCTGGGCGTGATGTCCTTCATCTTCGTGAGGTCGAGGGAGGTCATGTCGGCGTTCAGCGGTGCCACGTAGGCGTGCCCGTTGCCCCAGTAGAGGTACGACTGCCCGTCGTCGTCCGTGAACACGGCCGGGTCGATCATCTGGCCGCTGAACTGGCCCGCCTTCAGCAGCGGTTGACCCAGCGCGTCCTTGAACGGACCCGTCGGCGAGTCCGAGACGGCGACACCGATGTTCGCGTCGGCACAGAAGTAGAAGTAGTACTTCCCGTCCTTCTCGGCGATCGTCGGCGCCCAGGCCCTGCTGTCCGCCCAGGAGACGTCGGGACCGAGGTCGAGGATGACGCCGTGGTCCTTCCAGTGGACCAGGTCGGTGGAGGAGTAGGCCTTGAACTGCGTGCCGCTCCAGCCCTCGAAGCCGTCGGTGGTCGGGTAGATGTAGAAGGTGTCGCCGAACCGCACGATGTTCGGGTCGGCGTTGAGGCCCGGCAGTACCGGGCTCCTCATGACGAGCGCCGAGACCGTCCAGGTGCGCTTCTTGCCGTCGGACCCGGTCACCTCGTACGTCACCGGCTTGCTGAAGTCCTGCACGCTGCCGGAGGCGGGGCTGATCGCCGCGCCGTGCGCGAGGGTGAACTCCGGTGCCAGCGCGGTGAGATCGGTGCCCTCCTTCATCGGAAGGGTGACCTTGCTGTCCGCGTTGTCGATGATCGCGTCGACCTTCAGGTCCGCCAGCGTGGCCTTCGCGATGCCCGCGGTGTTGCCGCTGAGCTCCATGACCTCCGCGGCGGTGAGGGCACGGTCGTAGATGCGGAAGTCGTCGACCTCGCCGCCGAAGTACGGGTCGGCCGAGTACAGGGACCTGCCGATGTAGCCGCTGTAGTCCTTGTCCGCGTCGTACAGCTCGGACGGCTTGATGGTGGTCGTGGTGCGGGCCGCCTCGACGCCCTCGACGTAGAGGACCATCGTGCCGGTCGCCCCGTCGAGGGTGACAGTGACGTGCCGCCACTCACCGGGCGTCAGCTGCGAGCCGGCCGTCAACTTCGACTCCGCCGACCAACTCGCCTTCGTGATGGCCGAGTAGAGGCTGTTGCCGCCGTTGGAGGGCGTGGCGAACAGGTACCTGTCGCTGTCCGGGCCGAGTCCGAACAGCCACTGGAAGCTGCTGCCGCCCTTCCACTTGGCGTAGGTCGACACGGTCACGCTGTCGGCGTTCTTCAGCACACCGTTGGGGATCTTCACATAAGGCGAGCCGGAGTCGCCGGACATCTTGAACGAGCCGTCCTCGACGCCGGTTCCGAAGGCGGGCGTACCCACATAGGTGCCGTGGTACCCGTGGCCGCTGGAGTCGACCGCGATGTTGCCGCCCGTCTCGTCGAAGCCGTAGTGCAGGAGCAGGTCGGCCGGGACGTCTGGGCCCTCCTGCGAGACGGTGACCTCGGCCCGGACCGGGATCGCGGCGCCGTCGGGCAGGCTGCCGGTGACCGTGAAGGTGCCCGCCTGGGCGTACTTGGAGGCCGGGACGTCCTCCCAGGCGACGGAGACGGGACGCTTGATGCCGTCGGCGTAGGTGGCGATCACGGTGGCGGGCAGGACCGGTGCCTCACCGATCCGTGTCTTCACCTGGATGCCCTCGACGCTCTCCACGAGCTGGTCCGGCTGGTAGGCGCGCAGGAGACGGTCGTACTCGGCCTGGGTGACCGGCAGGACGGTGCCGTGGCGCGGCTTGGCCGGGAGGTCGTAGTCGGCGACCGGGGTCCAGTTGCCGGAGTCCAGGTCGGTGGTCTCGAAGGGGATGTAGCCGCGGCCGCCGAACTCGTCGAGGAAGGCGTACCACTTCTCCTCGGTGTTCGACTTGAAGACCAGCGGCCCCTCGGCCGCGTTCATCGCGCCCTTGCCGATGCCCTCCGCGACGGCGGTCCAGTTCAGGTTGAGGATCGAGTCGCTCTTCTCCTCGAAGATGAACTTGCTGTTGGGCGTGGAGGAGGTGTTGTTCCGCTCGTCCTTCGACAGGCGGTAGTAGGTGCCCTTGTCCTGGATCATCGTGGAGTCGATGACCGAGTAGCCGCGGTCGATCCAGACCTTGGGCTCACTGAACGTGTAGAAGTCGCGGGTCGTCGCGTACATCATGCGGTTGTACGTGTCGCCGGAGTGGGCCTCGTTGTCGTACAGCTTCGACGCCCAGAAGACGACGTACTCACCGAGCTCGGTGTCGTAGTACGCCTCGGGCGCCCAGGTGTTGCCCGCGCTGTCGGGGGAGACCTTGACCAGCCGCTGGTTCTTCCAGTGGACCAGGTCGGTGGACTCCCAGACCATGATGGACTTGCTGCCGGTGCGCTGGGACGCGTCCCAGTCGCCGTTGCCGTAGATCCTCAGGTCGGTGGCGATCTGGTAGAACTTGTCGCCCTCGGGGGAGCGGATGATGAACGGGTCGCGCAGGCCCTTCTCGCCGAGCGTGGAGGTCAGGACCGGCTTGCCGTCGTTCAACTCCCGCCACTTCATGGGGTCGTCGCCCTTGCTGAGCGCGGCGTAGAGCTGCTCGCCGTCCGAGGTGCCCTCGCCGGTGAAGTAACTGAACATGTAGCCCTTGAGGGCTTGCTTCGCGGGGAGTTCGGGGACCTTCGCGGTGAAGGTGCGGGTCGCCTTCGCCGTGCCCTTGGTGACGGTGGCGGTCAGTTCCGCGGTGGTGGCGCCGGCGCCGTGCGCGGGGCGGTGGACCACCCCGTCGTCCCCGACGACCTCCTTGTCGGCGGAGGACCAGGAGACGGCCGTGCCGTAGTCGCCCCTGGACGGGAGGGTCAGGTTGCCGCGCACGTCGTCGACGTTGTGGACGGCGAGGTTCTCGGTGGCCTTCTCGGTGGCCGTCCGGTCGTCGAAGTCCGGCAGGACCGTGACGTCGAAGCTCTTGGAGTCGGTCGCGGAACCCTTCTTCAGGGTCGCCGTGAGCGTGGCGTGGCCGTCGGGTTCACCGGCGGCGGGCCGGGTCACCTTGCCGGAGTCGGACACCACGCCGGTGTTGTCGCTGGCCCAGGTGATCGTCGACCCGCCGGCCGTGCCGGACTTCGGCAGGGTGAGGTCGGCCGTGACCGCGCTGGTGTCGCCGAGGCTCAGTGCGGCCTTGTCGGCGGCGACGCCCGCCGCTGCGATCGGCAGGGTCAGCTCGTCGACCTCGGCGGGGTCCAGGGCGCGGTCGTAGACGCGGAAGTCCCGGATGCGGCCCTTGAAGAGCTTGTCGCCCGAGTAGACCGACTTGCCGATGTAGTTGGCGGTGGTGGAGCCGGCGCCGATGGAGCCGGGCGTGATGGTGACCGAGGTGTTGCGGCCGACCTCGACGCCGTCCTCGTAGAGGATGCCGGTGGTGCCGGTCTGGGTGTAGGTGAGCTGCTTCCACACCCCACGGGCCAGGTTGTGCGAGTCGGCGGGCCTGGTGTTCTGCTCGGTCGACCAGTTGCCGCTCGCGATCGCGGTGCGCAGGGAGTTGCCGGTGGCGAACAGGTACCCGTCGCCGTTGCTGCCGCTGGAGTTGCCGAAGCCGTAGACGAAGTACGGCGTGGACTGCGCCGAGTCGATCAGCACGTCCGTGGAGACCGTGATCGAGGCCATGCCCTTCATGACGTCGTCCGGCACCTTGATGTAGGTGTCGGTGCCGTTGAAGGCGAGCCCCTGCGCGGGGTCCGACCAGTCGGCGGTCCCGTTCACCGTGCCGTCGCGGCCGTGGCCGGAGGCGTCCGGGACGGTGCTGCCCGAGGCGCCGTCCAGCTTGTACCAGAGGGCCAGTCCCTCGGTGACGTCCGCGGTGTCCGCCGCCTGGGCGGGGACCATGGGTGCGGCGAGGCCCAGGAGCAGTGACGCGGTGGTCAGACCGGCGAGGCGGCCCGCCCAGCGTCTCGCGCGGGTGCGCGGACGTGCGAAGTACGTCATGTGGGGTTCCCTGCTGAGGCGTGGCGGGGCCTCGGCCTGGGCACCCTGCCGTTTCGGCTGTGTGACGTCGTGTTGCGAGAGTGTCAATCGCTTTGTGCTGGGGCGTCAAGAGGTTTCGAACGATGTCCGACTGGTCGAACATGTTGCGGCCCTAGTCGCAACGGGTCCGCATACACCGACGAGTTGGGGGCATTCGGGTTGCACGGGGCGTCATGACTTCAGTCATCCGAAGGGGTGGGCACCATGCTGGCCATCGTTTCCGCGGTCCTGTTCTTCATCTCCTTTCTGATCAACGCAGCGGACATCTCGACCAATGACACGTTCACGTCGACGAACATCATGCTGCTCGGTCTCATGGTGCTCGCCCTGCATGTGGCGGGCATCGGCAGCGGCTGGAACGTGCGCGGCCGCAGGTCGTGAGCCTGGTCGACTAAATGGGCAGCCCCCAGCGAGGGGCTTCCTCGTCCGGGCGGACGGGCGCGATGCTCAGGTCGGGGCGATCACCCCTGGCGGTGACGAGCGCCGACTCGCCCTTGCGCAACGCGATACGGACGGTGCCGTCCCCGGCGTCCGCGTGACGCAGGGGACGGCCTCGCCCGTCCCGCACCTCGATCGGCCCCGCGATCCCATGGCGTACGACGCAGGGGGCACCCGCCTCGCTGGTCAGCCGTACCCAGCGGGTGGTGCCGCCCTGGCGGACCGCGCTGAGCAGGAAGGCGCCCTGGGTGCGGAAGTAGTGCACGGCGAGGTCCTTCCAGACGGCGGGCAGTGCGGGGAACACCCTGATGACACCGCCCCACGACTGGCACACCATGTCGTGCAGTGACTGGGCCGCCGACAGGGGCGTCTCGATGACCGGCCCCGACTCCTGGTACATGGTGTTGGGCTGGATGAAACGGGTCATCAGCTCGCCGAGGTACCCCAGCGCGTCCTCGCCCTTGCCGAGCAGTGCCGACATGGAGGCGGCGCCGGTGAAGGTGTAGCCCTGCAGGGCGCCCTCGAAGCCGACCCAGTGCGCCAATGACCGTTCGATCAGGGCGCGTTCCTCGGGCGTGCGCCCGGTCACCTCGTACAGCGGGTAGACCGCGAGCAGATGCGAGTAGTGGCGGTGCGACTTCGCGAAGGGGATGTCCGCGCCGATCATGAAGCCGTTCGTGTCCGTCGGGTACGGGACGCGTTTCGCCAGGACCTCGCGCCAGCGGGGCGCCAACGGGTCGTCGATGCCGAGGAGTTCGGCGGAGTCGAGGAGTGTGCGGCAGCCCCAGGTCAGCAGCATCAGGTCGTAGTTGCAGTCGCGCGAGTCGCCGCCGTACTCGGGGGAGAAGGTGGCGGGCAGGTGGAGCTTGCCGTCCGGGCCGGGTTCGAGGAAGTGCAGGTAGTAGTTGATCGCCTTGCGGAGGAGGGGGAACAGCACGTCCCGGAGGATCGTCCCGTCCATCGTGTGGCGATAGCTGAGCCAGACGTTGTGCAACGCCCAGGTGAGATTGCCGACTTCGGGGGTGGGCGGATCCTGGCCGGGGATGCCGACGCCGTAGCCCATGAGGGTGCTGGCCGCGCCGTTGACGAGCCGGGGATCGGTGGTGCGGGGGATGCCGAGAGAGTCGGTGCGGTACGGCGCCGGCGTCTCCTGGGTGAGGTTGTCCCGGAACTCGCTCAACGCCCGGGTGATGGCGTCGAGTTCGAGATGGTTGGAGCCGTGGATGAGCCAGTACTCCAGCTGGGCGTTGAGGTTCCACCAGGTGTTGGGCCAGGGGGTGGGCTCCAGCCAGGGGCCGCTCGTCGCCATCACCGGGGCGTCGCGGCGGGCGGCGGACGCGGTCTTGTACAGCTGGATCCAGTAGAAGCGCTGGATACGGGCGTCGGGGAGCGACAGGAAGCTCTTGCGGTAGTAGGCGTGCCACCACGCGCGGTGGTCCACCGCCAGGGCGGAGTAGGGGAGTTGTTCGGCCCGGCGGACCGCTTGGAGTGCCCGGCCGAGGGCCGTGGTCCTCGGGTGCGAGTGAGCCACGTGCACGTAGAGCGTCCGCGTCCGGCCCCTGGCCCGTTCCCGCCACGCGGTGACATGGTGTCCGCCCGCCAGCAGCGGCTGCACGGCGGCGGTGATCCCGTCGTGGTCGGCGATCCGGGCGGGCGGGTTGCCCTCGTAGCCGTCCGGGAGTGGCTTGAACGCGGCCCGTGGGCTGATCGCGTCCGCCGGATGGAACACCCAGCGGAAGCCGCGTTCGCCCTGGCTCGGCGTCACTTCCACGGCGAGGACCGAGCGGTCGTTGTGGACCTGGGCGCGCAGGGCCAGGGTGCCTTTCCCGGTGGTGAGTGTGCCGGTCAACTCGGCGTTCTGAAGTGACAGTCGCCAGTCGAGTCCGGTGATCGCGCCCACCGGCTCAAGGGTGAAGTACCCGATCGGCAGCCGGGCGAGACCGAAGAGGGACCCGAACTCGGGGCGGTGGTCCTGTACTTCGGAGTGCTGGATGTTGAAGCGCACGGCTGTGGTCTCGGCATCGGGCTCGGCGTAGATCCCGGAGCCGAGAAAACCGTTCCCGAGGAACGGGCCTTCGTACCAGGCCGTGGGCATGCGCTGCCAGACCATGTCGGCGTCGTCGAGAACGGTGCGCCAGGGGTCGCCGGACGGAGGTGTTGCCGCCGCTGCCTTCTGAGCGGTCGTCAGGCCAGGCGCGACGAGCGCGCCGCTCAGGGCGGTTCCGGTGGCGAGGACGGTACGTCTGGACGGATCGGGCATGGCGGGAGAGGGCATGGTGCCTCCAGACAGGCTCGGCTCGACTCGGTGAATCATCGGAGCTGTCCCGCGTTGCAACATAGGGTTGGGGTCGCTGTGCGTCAATGGAGCTGGATAGATCCGATGTGTCTCACGGTTCCCGCGTCCAAGCCCGAGTGCCGAAGGAGGCACATGCCCGGGAGGCCACCACGGCCGCCTCGCGCAGGGCCTCGGTGAACCCCCGCGAGGTCAAGTGCCCGTGAGTGGCGAGGCGATGGGTGAGTGCCCCATGGAGGACGTCACCCGCGCCCAGGGTGTCCGCCACCCGCACGGCAGGCACGTCCACGGTGCCGCTGCCGTCGGGAGTCGCCCACACGATGGGCCGCCCGCCGCGACTGACCGCAGACCAAACGACTCCATGCTCCCTCAGGAACCGCAGGGTGTCCGTCGGCGTACGCGTCCCGGGGGGTCGGAAGTCCTCCGAGCAGACGGCGACGTCGATCCACGGCAGCAGTCGCTCCGTACCGGCCTTCCAGCTGCCCCCGTCGAGGACGGTCCGCCGACCGGCGGCACGCGCGGCGCGGGCGGTTGGCGTGGCCAGTTCCATGTGGTGGCCGTCGAACTCCACGATGTCGCAGGCGGACACGAGGGTGTCGAGATCGTCCGGCGCTGTGAGCCGGTACCCGGTCGCGTTGGTCGAGGCGACGGCACGGTCCCCGCTCGACGCGGTGACCAGGATGGACGACACGGCCGGCGGCTCGGTCGAGGCGGCCGCGAGGTCCGACACGGTCACACCCAGCCGTTCCAGGTCCGCTCTGACCGCGACTCCCAGGGGATGGGCGCCGATCGCGGTGAGCAGCGTGGCCGTACCGCCCAGGTGGCTGAACGTCACGGCCGCGTTCGCCGCCGGACCGCCCGCGGCGACGACCTGCTCATGGGCCGTCAGTTTCTCGTTGGAGCCCGGCACCTGGTCCACCAGCTGGATGACATCCAACGTGCACAGGCCGACGAACAACCCAGTCGGACCTGGGGTGTTCGTCGGCCTCTGCATCTCTCGCCACCTCTCCCCGTTCAGCCCGCCGCCCTCTTCACGAGCTCAGCGATCCGCGCCTCGTCGGCGGCGGTGAGCTTCGTGAGTGCGAAAGCGGTCGGCCACATGGTGCCCTCGTCGAGGTTCGCCTTGTCGTTGAAACCGAAGGTCGCGTACCGCGCGTTGAACTTCTGCGCGCTCTGGAAGAAACAGACGACCTTGCCGTCCTTGGCGTACGCGGGCATCCCGTACCAGAGCTTCGGCGCGAGGCCGGGTGCGCTGGCCTTGACGACCGCGTGGATCCGTTCGGCCATGGCCCGGTCCGCGTCCTCCATCTCTGCGATCTTCGCGACCACGGCGGCCTCGTCCTCCGCCGCCTTGTCGGCACGCGAGCTGCGGCGCGCCGACGCCTTGACCTCCTGGGCGCGTTCCTTCATCGCGGCGCGCTCCTCGGCGGTGAAGGTCTCGGTCTTCTTCGCGGCCGCGGTCGTACGCTTGGCGGTCCTCT
Organism: Streptomyces sp. NPDC048420; assembly: GCF_040651535.1. Taxonomy (NCBI): domain Bacteria; kingdom Bacillati; phylum Actinomycetota; class Actinomycetes; order Kitasatosporales; family Streptomycetaceae; genus Streptomyces; species Streptomyces sp. NPDC048420. Next base: position 131,830 of record NZ_JBEZKG010000015.1, on the reverse strand, counting down.
GGGTGTCCTTCACGACGGTTCCTCCTGGTCCACGGGCGGATGGGTACATCTTCATTCAGTTGTCGGGGTACGGCAGTCCGGAGCTGTTCAGCCCCCTGCGCCGGCGATCTGCCTCTCGTCGAAGCAGGTCGCGGCCGTGTCCCAGAGCTCGTCGCTGAGTAGGGAGCCTGCCTGGGTGTCGCCCTGCGCCAGATGGGCCGCCATGACGAGGCCATGGAATGCCACGAGCAGGCGTTCGCGCTGCTGGAGGCGTTGTTCGAGGACCACTGGAAGACCCGCTTCCGCAGCGCCAACGGCGAGACCTGCCGCCTGGCGGGCCGCCCCGACCAGGCCCTGGATCTGGCCCCGAAACCCGGCCACCGACACGCCGAGACCCTGGCCCACGAGGGAATCGCAGCGGTCCTCGACGAGACGGCCCCGACCGCGGCGGCCGAACACCGTGCTGCCGGGTGGGCCGCGCTGCCGGATCGCGAACCGGCTGACTGAGACCGGAACACCGAGCGACGCGGACACCGGGGCCGGTCAGCGCGGCAGGCGCAGCCCCGCCACGAGGATCCCGACCAGTCGCCGCGGATCGTAACCGGCGTCGGTGTCCGCGCCGACGCAGAGATTGCCGACCCCGCGCATGAGCTCGTAGGCCTCGATGTCGGAGCGGATCTCACCCGCGCTCGCCGCGGCGTCGAGCAACCGTGTGCACACGGGCACGAGCCGGTCGAGGAAGTAGGCGTGCAGGGTGTCGAACCCGGTGTTGGCGGCCTGAAGCGCCCCGGCGAGCCCGTGCTTGGTGGCCAGGAAGTCGACGAAGAGGTTGATCCACTGCTCCAGAGCCGCGTGCGCGCTCGCGCTGCTCTCCAGCAGCGCCGGGCCCGCCTCGGCGCAGGCGTCGACCTGGTGCCGGTACACGGCGATGATCAGGTCCGCCCGGGTGGGGAAGTGCCGGTAGATCGTGCCCACACCGACACCGGCCGCGGCCGCGATGTCACGCACCGGTGCCTCCACGCCCTTGGTGACGAACACCGCGGCGGCCGCGTCGAGCAGGGCCTCCTTGTTGCGCCGGGCGTCCTTGCGCCGGGGTGTCGTACGCCCCGCGCCGTCGTCGCTGTCGTTCACCGTGCCGCTTCCTCCACAACCGACCTTGCAAAAACGGAACAGTGTTCCGTATCGTCGTTCCGGAACGAGGTTCCGTTTGCTCATGATGGCAGAGCGGACCCCGGCAACCAAGCCATGCCCTGACGCACGGCTCCATCCGCAGTGGAGGAACACGCTCATGCAGTACCGCACCTTGGGCCGCACCGGTGTACAGGTCAGCTCCCTCGCGCTCGGCGCGATGAACTTCGGCCGGATCGGCCGCACCACCCAGGACGAGGCGACCGCGATCGTCGACGCCGCTCTCGCAGCCGGTGTCAACGTCATCGACACCGCCGACATGTACGGCGACGGCGAGTCGGAGGAGATGGTCGGCAAGGCCGTCGCCGGCCGCCGCCGCGACGACATCGTGCTGGCCACCAAGGCCGGCATGCCCATCGGCAACGAACGCAACCACCAGGGCAGTTCACGCCGCTGGCTGGTCACCGAACTGGAAGCCAGCCTGCGCCGCCTCGGCGTCGACCATGTCGACCTCTACCAGATCCACCGCTGGGACCCGAACACCAGCGACGAGGAGACGCTGTCGGCCCTGACCGACCTCCAACGAGCCGGAAAGATCCGCTACTTCGGCTCCTCCACCTTCCCCGCCCACCGCATCGTGCAGGCCCAGTGGGCCGCCCGCGAACACCACCTGAGCCGCTACGTCACCGAACAGCCCAGCTACTCCGTCCTCCAGCGCGGCATCGAGACCCATGTCCTGCCCGTCACCCAGGAGTACGGCCTCGGCGTACTGGTGTGGAGCCCGCTGGCCTCCGGCTGGCTCTCCGGCGCGATCCGTGAGGGCCGGACGACCGTCACCCAGCGCTCGACGTTCATGCCCGAACGCTTCGACACCGCGCTCCCCGCCAACCGGACCAGGCTCGACGCGGTGGAGCGGCTGGCGAGGGTCGCCGACGAGGCCGGTCTCACGCTGATCCAGCTCGCCCTCGGTTTCGTGACCGCCCATCCCGGCGTGACCAGCGCCCTCCTCGGCCCGCGCACAGTGGAGCACCTGCACGCCCAACTCGCCGCCGCGGACACCGCGTTGTCCGCCGACGTGCTCGACGCGATCGACGAGATCGTGGCCCCCGGGACCGACCTTGCGGCGCACGAGAAGTTCGACACCCCGCCCTCGCTGCTCGACCCGTCCCTGCGCCGACGCTGACCGCCGAGCACTACCAGGGCCCCGTGCTGAAAGGACCCGCAGCCGTGCCGTACGAGGGGAACGCCGACGGACTGATCACTTCCAGTCGTACGCGTACGCCGCCACCCATGTGACATCGAGCTGCGCGCTGCTGCCCGGCGCCGCACCGGGCCCCTCCAGCGCGCTCTCGTTCTGCAGCACCCAGGACAGCGGCCGGTCCGGCACGCCCCGGGTGTCGTGACCGGTCAGCCTGCCGTCGACGAAGAACCGGACGTGGCCCGGCGTCCACTCCGTAGAAACGGTGTGCCATTGCGTCCAGTCGTCGCTGCCCGGGAAGTAGCCCTGCTCGCCCCCGCCGCACGGATGGTGAAAGGAGCTGAGGGAACCGGTCCACTCACCTTCGGGGTGGTCCATCTCGCAGCCCCCGCCGTAGTGCAGCCACGCGGACTTGTATCCCGGCGCCAGCTTCGTGACCTTGATGCGCGCGCTGTACTTGCCGTACTTCATCTGCATCACCGCACGCGGCACCACAGCCGCCGCGTGCACCGGGCCCCCGCCGGCGGGCCGCCACATCCGGATGGACATCCGCCCGTCGCCGTTCGGCGCGGGACCGACGCTCACGGTGTCCTCCGGATGGTAGACACCCACCACGTCCCGCCCCCGGCTCTCGGCCGTGTCGGGCCAACCGGTCGGATACGCCCACCAGTTGTCGCGGTACTTGCCCTTGAGGCCCCCGCAGTGGGCCGCGGAGGTGTCGACGTCGTGCTCACAGTCGCTGAACGAACCCAGCGGCACCCGGTCGCCGTTGAAGTCCTCGGCGAGGACCTGCCAGAAGGGTCCGCAGTCGCCGCGGGGCAGGCGTGTGGAGGCGGTGTGGCAGGCGTCGGCCGGAGCGGGTGCCCCGTCGGCCCGGGGGAGGCCCAGGAGGCCGCCACTCAGGAGCAGGAGACCGGCGGCCGTCACCAGGAATCGCCTGTGTCGGCGCGGCGCTGCGTGTGAACCCATCCCCAGGCTCCTTCAGGACCGGCGGGCCGACGTCGTCCGCCCTGCCGCGCAGGACACCGGAAACGCCGTGAACCGCGGTGGGCGGGACTGCACTTCGCGAAGGAACATCCTCGCCCGCCAGGGCCGGGGACGCCATCCCCCGTACCGGCCGCGAACCATACGGCCCGGTCAGGCGTCCGGGTCAGAACTCGCTGTCGATGCCCGTCACGACCGCCGCGCCCAGCGAAGCCTCCTCCTCGGCAAGGCCACTGTCACGCAGGGCCCGGGAAACCAGCCGTACCGCCTCGGCCTCGGCCTGCGACCGGTCGGTGGCCCCGACCTCCACCCGGGCGGCGAACCTGCCGTCCTCCTCCACCGTCAGCAGACTCAGCTCCTCGTTCTCCCCGAGCTCCGTGTTCCTGGGGTCCCGAGGTCGCAGGCTCCGCCCGATGTCCGAGCAGACGCTCTCGGGAACTTCTCGCAGGAACGTGCCGGGGACGGTGATGACGTAGGTGGTCACGGGGACTCCTCTCTGCCGACCTGTCCGGTTCCCCGCGACGCCGATCGGAACCGGGGGTCCGAGAAAAGACACCGGATGTGGAGAAGAGGTGTCGGCATGGTGACGCCGGACGCGGGTAAACGCGGCCAGAACAACTCGTGTCTCGAGATGGGCGGACGATGACGACGTCAGTGACGGCTGACACAGGTGCGACACGCGGGGAAGCGGGGTACCCCGCACCGGAGGCCAGGGAGCTGACGCACATGTTCCCGGACCAGTCGGCCGTATTGAAGGAGAGCAGCGTCGAGTTACCTACCGACCGCCCGGCAGTCCTCCGAACCCGGTGAAGGAACCGACCATGCGGTGAAAACCGGCCACAGGGCCGAGGCCGCCCGCCGAGGGCGCTGCCTGGCGCGGCCCGGGGCCGACGCCCACCGGCGGACCTCGTGTCCGTCATGGCGGGCGACTGGTGAAGTTCGGATCGTCGCGCTGGCTATGCTCCGGCATTGTCCTTGGCAGAGTCGGACGGCAAGCGACACGTATGCGGTGGGGAGGGCGGAAGCACAGTGATCTCGGGTACTGGAGCTGCCGAGTTGGTGTCCACGGCGGAAGCCGGGACCGAGGCGGCGTGGGACCACTGGGAGCCGTCGGTTCTCCTCGTGGAGGACGATCCCGGTGACGCCGTGCTCGTGGAGGAACTGGTCGTCGACGGCGCCGTGAAGATGCGGCTGAAATGGGTGCGGTCGATGACCGAGGCCGCCGAGGTGCTCGCCACCGAGACACCCGACTGCGTCCTGCTCGACCTGCACCTGCCCGACGCCCACGGACTGGAGGCCGTCTCCCTGGTGCAGAGACTGGCAGAGCAGGTCGCGATCGTGGTGCTCACCGGGCTCGCCGAGGAACAGACCGGACTCGCCGCCGTCGCGGCCGGCGCACAGGACTACCTGGTGAAGGGCCGCGTGGAACCCGAACTGTTCGGGCGGGCGGTGCGCTACGCGATCCAGCGCAAGCAGACCGAACAGGCGGCGGTCGCCCTCCAGGCGGGCGCGCTCCAGGCACAGGAGAACGCCCGCCTGGAACGCGGACTCCTGCCCCGGCCGCTCCTGCGCGCCGAGGGCGTCCAGGTCGTGGCCCGCTACCGGCCCGGCCGTGCGCAGACACTGCTGGGCGGTGACTTCTACGACATCGTCCAGAGCGCCGACGGCACCCTGCACGCCCTCATAGGGGACGTCTCCGGGCACGGCCCCGACGAGGCGGCCCTGGGAGTCGCCCTGCGGATCGCCTGGCGCACCCTCGTCCTCAGCGGAATCACCGGCGCGGACCAGATGGCCCGACTCGAGGAACTGCTGATGGCCGAACGGGCCCGCGACGAGGTCTTCGCCACCCTCGTGACCCTGGCCGCCGTCCCGGGCGAGCAGCAGGCCCACGTCGTACGAGCCGGTCACCACGGCCTGCTCCGGCGCACCGGCACGGACGTGGACTGGGTGGAGGTGCCCGGCGGACCCGCGCTGGGCATGGTCCCCGGCGGTGCGTGGTGGCCGACCGCGGAACTGCCGGTGCCGACGGGGACGTCCGTGGTGCTGTTCACGGACGGCCTGTTCGAGGGGCATGTGAGCCGCGGCACCGAACGCCTCGGCGAGGAAGGGCTGTTGGCCCTCGCCCGGAAGGAAGCCGGCCTGGAACCCGAGGCGTTCGTCGACCGGCTGATCGAGAAGGCCGAGAGCCTGGCCGAGGCGCGGGGCGGCCTCGCCGACGACGTGGCCGTCGTCCATCTGAACTGGAACTGAGTGAGCGGGAACGTGGAGGCGGAGCACACGGTGGGGCGAGGGACGGGCGCGGCGTGGAGCGGGCGCCGGCTGACGGTACAGGGCTGGTTCTTCCTGCTGTTGGCCGCCATGACGTTGCTGGTGGTGGTCGGCAGCGTGGTCGGCGCCGGTCTGCTGGGCCGGACGGCGGAGGTGAGCGACCAGTTGCTGAGGCGTGTCCAGCCCGCCCAGACCGAGGCGTACCGGCTGCAGGCGGCACTGGTCGACCAGGAGACGGGCATCGGCGGCTACGCGGCCACCGCCGACCGGCAGTTCCTCGACCCGTACACCCAGGGCAAACAGGACGAGGCGAACTCGACGGCCCGGCTGCGCGCGCTCATCGGCGACCGGCCCGAGCTGCTGACGGACCTCAAGGCGATCGAAAGCCAGGCGGCCGACTGGCGCCGTACCTACGCCGAACCCCTCGCGGCCTCGGTCACCCCCGGCCGCCCCAAGCCTCTGGACCAGCGGATGGCCGATCAGGGCAAGAAGGAGTTCGACCGGCTGCGCACCCTGTGGGACAGGCAGAACACCGACCTGACGAAGGCGGTGGAGAAGGGCCGCTCCCATCTCGTGCATGAGCGCACCGTGCGCAACTGGGTCCTGGCCGGCATGGTCGCGGTCTTCCTGCTGGCCGGCGCCGCCTGCGCCGTCCTGGTCCGGGTCCTGGTGACACGGCCCCTGGAGGCACTGGGCACGGCGTCGAGGCGGGTGTCGGGAGGTGACTTCGCCTACGTCATCACCGGTGGCGGTCCGGCCGACCTGACCGCGGTGGCCAATGCCGTCGAGGGCATGCGCTGGCACATCGTTGCCGAACTCGAGGCCTCCCGCGAACAACAGCAGGAACTGACCCGGCAGGCCGCCGACCTGGACGCCCAGGCCGAGGAACTGCGCCGCTCCAACGCGGAACTGGAGCAGTTCGCCTACGTCGCCTCGCACGATCTGCAGGAGCCGCTGCGCAAGGTCGCCTCCTTCTGCCAGCTGCTGGAGAAGCGCTACGGCGACACGCTCGACGACCGCGGCCGGCAGTACGTCGACTTCGCGGTCGACGGCGCCCGGCGTATGCAGGTCCTCATCAACGACCTGCTGACCTTCTCCCGGGTCGGACGCGTCAACGACGCCCGGGTGCCCGTCGGTCTCGACCAGGCGCTCGACAAGGCACTGGCCAACCTCGGGACCGCCGTCGAGGAGTCCGACGCCCGCGTCGACCGCCCCGAGCAACTGCCCGAGGTCGTCGGGGACCCCACCCTGCTGGCCATGCTCTGGCAGAACCTGGTCGGCAACGCCCTCAAGTTCCGCCATCCCGACCGCGCTCCGCACGTGTCCATCACCTGCGGCACGGATCCGGACGACCCCGACAGCCTGCTCGTGTCCGTCCAGGACAACGGCATCGGCATTCCGGAGCCGTTCACGGAGAAGGTCTTCATCATCTTCCAGCGGCTGCACGGCCGGGACGCCTACGGTGGTACCGGCATCGGTCTGGCCCTGTGCAAGAAGATCGTGGAACAGCACGGTGGCAGGATCTGGATCGACACCGCTCACACGGACGGCACGCGCTTCTGCTTCACCCTCCCGTCCATCGTCACCGAACCACCGGAGGCGTCCGGTATCGGCACCGAGGAAAAGGCTCTGACATGACCACCCCAGCCGCCAGCCCCATCGACGTGCTCCTCGTGGAGGACGATCCCGGCGACGAGCTGATGACCCGTGAGGCGTTCGAGGACAACAAGATCGGCAACACGCTCCACGTCGTCAGGGACGGCGAGGAAGCGCTGGACTTCCTCTACCGGCGCGGCGAGCACACCGAGGCGCCGCAGCCCGACCTCATCCTGCTCGACCTGAACCTGCCCAAGTACGACGGCCGTCAGGTCCTGGAGAGGATCAAGTCCGACCCGGAGCTGTCGCACATCCCGGTCGTCGTCCTCACCACCTCCGCGGCCGAGGAGGACATCCTGCGCAGCTACAAGCTGCACGCCAACGCCTATGTCACCAAGCCGGTCGACCTCGACCAGTTCATCGCCGCGGTCCGCCAGATCGACGACTTCTTCGTCCAGGTCGTCCGCCTGCCACGCCACTTCTGAAACCACCTGTGCCGGGCTCCACCGAGGCCGAGCCTGCACGATCCGCCACTGGACTGGAAGATCTACGGCGACAGCTACCACATCGGCTGACGGCGTACCCACTCTTGACGGAGCGTGTTTGCCGTCGAAGCGAGCGGTAACGCGATGTCCATGAGTGAATCGAACGAGCAGACGAACCAAGATTCCGCACCCGCGCGATCCACGGCGGCGAAGGCCCGGCGCACCACGGCGAAGGCCACGGCCCCCGCGACCAAGGCGGCGGAGACAGCCGCGGCGAAGACGGACGACGTCGCGTCGGCGGGCAAGGACGCGGCGGAGCATACGGCCGGGACGGTCGGCGGGGCCGCGCACACCGCGGCCAAGAGCGTCGAGGCCGGTCGGCAGACCGTCATCGCCGCCTCGGGGCAGGCCGCGGCTGTCGCCAAGACGGCCTGGACGGTGATCGCCCAGCGAAAGCTCGTCGCCGCGGGCGTGGGCGCGGGCCTGACGGTGCTGAGCGCGACGTCGTACGCGGCGGGCCGCCGCGCCGGTCGCCACACGCACGGTCCGATCACCCGCTTGACCGGCGGACGGATCTGACGACCGGAGGCCTCGCGTCGCGGAAGAGGGCGTGCACAGGGCGTACCGACCACGGGTCATCACCCTTACGACAGCAGGTCGTTGAGCCGCGTGCCCGCCGCCCAGCGCCGGAGGGCGGAGCCGTCGAGCAGGCGGATCGTCTGCTCCCTTCGCGCCCACCGGATGTCACGGGCGGTGAAGACACCGCGATGCACGACGAGGCGCAGCGGTGACTCCTGCCTCCCGCGGTGCGGGTGGGGATGCGGCAGGTCCTCGTCGGGCAGGGGTTCCGCCACCGGCCGGAAGGCCACGTCGAGCCGATGGCCGGCCGCGTCCCGGGCACACAGGCGCGGCCGGTCCGGCGCGGGCAGGAGCCGCACCCGCCACCCGTCCCGGCGCAGCATCCGCGCCACCGCCAACGCGAGCTCCTGCGTGTCGAGTTCGAGCAGTTCGTCGGCGGTGTAGTAGCCGAGACGACGGCGGGCACCGGGACGCCCGCGCCGGATGCCGGCCAGAAGGAGCAGAGCCAGGAACACGCTCCCGGCGACAGGGGCGACGATCCCTACGGCGTGGTACCCCGCCGTGAGCGCGGCGACCACAGCACACACGAACACCACCACGCCGAGGAAAGCGGGCAGCACATCGCGGAACCGGGGCCCGTAGAGTCCCTCGGCCCGCAGGCGGCGCACCAGGCGCCGCCTCCGCGACCACGGCGACGGGATGGGGCCGGACGTCCGCGATTGGCGTGCCACAGCCCCAGCCCTCCCCATGCCGCCTGCCTGCACCCGCACCTTCACGGATACCCAACGCCCGGCCAAGTCCCTTGCGGGCAGGGGGTATTCGGCCATGTGCGCCCGGCGCACGGAAGCGCCAGGGGGCGCGTCGGAAGTCGCGCCGGCTCCCTTTCGCCACGGTCACCTTTCGCCATGGCCACCTTCAGGCCATGGCTGCCACCACCTCGCACGGCACCGGCCGCGCGCGGCTGGGCGTGCCGTCGGCGTCTTCGAGCGCGAGGCTGGATTGAGTGGCGCCGGGGAACCCGATAAGGGCAGCACCACCGACCGAACATGCCGTCGGCCCACAGCGGAGGGCGGCCGAGCAGCGAGGAGTGGACGACATGGCAGGGCCGGAGGACACGGCAGACCTCGGGAAACCATCCCCGCCAGTGCCCGCGGCAGCGCTCACCAAGGCGCTGGAAGCCATCGGGACGGCGGCGTACGTCGTGGACGAGGAGGGCCACATCATCGCCGTCAACGCCCACGCCGAACAACTGCTGCTCCGACCCGCCGAGTCCCTCCTCGGCCGCGACGCGCACGACGTACTGCACCGGGACGCCCACGGCCATCCCCTGCCGAGGAGCCGATGCAGCATGCGGCAGGCGTTCCACGCCGGGCGCACCACCCAGGCCGACGGAGACTGGTTCGAGTGCGGGGACGGCTCCCTGCTGCCCATCTCGTGGCTGATCACCCCGTACGACGTCGGAGGCCAGGAAGCGGGCACGCTGGTCCTCGTCCACGCTCAGCGGCCGCCGGAATCGGGCCGTCGATCAGGTACGGAGACCGTGGCCGCGGCCATGCCGGAGCTCGACCGGCTCGCGCTGCTGGCCGAGACCACCACCCGGCTGACGTCCACGCTCGATGCCGAGGAGTCGCTGCGCCGGCTGGTGGACCTGGTGGTGCCCCGGCTGGCCGACTGGGCCGTCGTGGACCTGATCACCGAGCGGGACGAGGTGTGGCGTACCGCCGTGGTCCACGCGGAGGGGAACGCTCTGGTGCGCCATGAGGACCTCCAGGGGCCGATGCCGCCGGTCCCGGAGGATTCGCCGATGCCCCTGTCCAGAGCCCTGCGCGGAGTCGCCTCCACCCTGGCGGGCCCGCAGACCTACCAGGGGGAGCCGGACTCCGGTATCGCGGTCGAACAGCGCCGCCTGTTCGACGCCACCGGCATCCGCTCCGCCGCGATCGCGCCCATCCGCAGCACCCGCGCGGTCCTGGGAGCCCTGACCCTGGGCCGCGCCAAGGATCCGACGGACTTCACCACGGCCGATCTCCCGCTCATCGAGGACATCGCCCGCCGAGCCGGGCTGGCCCTGGACAACGCGCGCCTGTACCAGCGGCAGCGCAAGGTGGCCGAGACCATGCAGAACCACCTGCTGCCCCAGATGCCGCGCGTGCCCGGACTCCAGATGACGGCCCGCTATCTGCCCGCCCCCGACGCCTCACAGGTCGGCGGCGACTGGTACGACGCCTTCTCCCTGTCCGACGGCGCCACCGCACTGGCGGTCGGAGACGTCGTCGGCCACGACCTGGAGGCCGCGGCCGGCATGGCCCAGCTGCGCAACATGCTCCGCGCCTACGCCTGGTCCCACCAGGAACCGCCGAGCCGGATCGTCGACCGGCTCGACGAGGCGGTCATGCACATCACCGACGTCACCATGGCCACCATGATCCTCGCCCGGGTCGAGGAGACGGACGACGGCCACTGGGAACTGTCCTGGACCAATGCCGGGCATCCGCCGCCCCTCCTGATCAGCCACGACGGCCTGGCCGAGTACCTCACCGACGGGCACGGCATCCTCCTGGGCACCGGGGTCCGCACACCCCGCACCGTCGCGACCGCCTCGCTGCCGCCCGGATCCACCCTGCTGCTGTACACCGACGGACTGATCGAGGCACCCGGGCACACCCTCGACGAGGGCCTGCACCGGCTGCGCCGACACGCCGCCGCCCTCGCCCACCGCCCGCTCGCCTCCCTCACCGACCAGGTGCTGCGCCGAGTCAGACATGTCAGCAACGACGACGACGTCGCCCTCCTCGCCGTGCGCACACCCAGCGGGACGTGACCCGACATCGACAGCGTGCAGGGGGCGACCCCTGCGTCACCTGGGCGACGGGCGACCGTGATAGACAACGCCCGTGACGACACGGGCCCACTGCGCCCGTCCCACCCCTCAAGCGACAGCCCGACAACAGGACTTGGTGCCAGTGATTCTGAAGACCTTCCGCTGGGCGTTCGCGGTCACCGCGCTCGGCCTGGCCGTAGGAGTGCTGTACGACGGCTGGGCCGCGTTCGGCATCGTGGCGATCCTGGCCGTGCTGGAGATCTCCCTGTCGTTCGACAACGCCGTGGTCAACGCCGGAGTCCTGAAGAAGATGAACGCCTTCTGGCAGAAGATCTTCCTCACCGTCGGCGTCCTGATCGCGGTCTTCGGCATGCGGTTGGTCTTCCCGGTCGTCATCGTCGCGATCACGGCGAAGCTCAACCCGTACGACGCGGTCCACCTGGCCGTGACCGACAAGGACCGTTACCAGGAGCTGGTGACCGACGCGCATCCGTCGATCGCTGCGTTCGGTGGCATGTTCCTGCTGATGATCTTCCTGGACTTCATCTTCGAGGACCGGGACATCAAGTGGCTGGCCTGGCTGGAGCGGCCGTTGGCCAAGCTCGGCAAGGTCGACATGCTGTCGGTCTGCATAGCCCTGGTCGTGCTGCTGATCACCGCGTTCACCTTCGCGACCCACGCCCACCAGCACGGCGGCACCCATGTCGACAAGGCCGAGACCGTCCTGATCTCCGGAGTAGCGGGTCTGATCACCTATCTGGTCGTCGGCGGACTCTCCGGCTTCTTCGAGAACAGGCTCGAAGAAGAGGAGGAACGCGAGGAAGAGGCCGCACGCTCCGGCAAGCGGGGCTCGGCGGTCCAACTGACCGGCCAGGCCGCGTTCTTCATGTTTCTCTACCTGGAGGTCCTCGACGCCTCCTTCTCCTTCGACGGGGTGATCGGCGCGTTCGCCATCACCAACGACATCGTGCTGATGGCGCTCGGCCTGGGCATCGGCGCCATGTACGTCCGGTCGCTCACCGTGTACCTGGTCCGCCAGGGCACCCTGGACGACTACGTCTACCTGGAGCACGGCGCCCACTACGCGATCGGCGCCCTGGCCGTGATCCTCATGGTCACCATCCAGTACCAGATCAACGAGATCATCACCGGCCTGGTCGGTGTGGTCCTGATCGGCTGGTCCTTCTGGTCCTCGGTGCGGCGCAACAAGGCACTCGCGGCCGCCGAGGGCGCGACGAAGAAGTCCGAGACGGTCCCGGTCTCCTAGGCCCTGTCGTCAAATTCCCGCCTGCCGCGCGGCGTCTGGCACGCACGCTCGCCGCGTTGCCGAACCGCCTACGTGGCTCCGCCACGAAGGCGCTCCGGCGCCTTGCGATCGCACGCACCAGACGCCGCGCGGCCCGCCCTCCGGGCGGACGACGGGAATTTGACGACAGGGCCCTAGGACACGAAGTCGGTCACCGCCGTCATGGCTGCGGCGAGCCGGGGCAGCCGACGGTGCATGAAGGCGATGCCGACCCAGCATCTGACGCGCCTGCTGGCCGTCCTGGCGCTGCTGCCCCTCGCCGGGGCGTGCAGCGGGGCCCAGGACGGCCCGCAGGCGGCAGGAACACTTCGTACTGCGGAATCCGGGGATCACCTGTTGATCACCACCGACAACGGCCTGCGACTGCGTCCGGCCGACGACGACCACGTCACCGTCGACGACCGTCTCCACCAGCACTGGTCGGGGAGCGGGGACGTCCGCACGCTCGACCTGTCGTGCGCCGCGGGCGAGGACTGTCCCCGGATGCCGTACGTGGAGGTCCCCGACGGAGTGAGCGTCACGGTCACCGCACGCAACGCCGGGGTGGATGCGGCAGGCGTCGCCGCCGCGTTGGACCTCACGACCGTCAACGGGGATGTGACGGTGTCCCGTTCGGGACCGGATCACGGCACGGTTCGGCTGTCCACCCGCAACGGATCGGTACGGGCGACGGCCGTCCACGCCAACCGGGTGCACGCGGCGACCGTCAACGGGGACGTGGTCCTCGGCTGCGGCACTGTGCCGTCGGGCGTCACCGCGACCACGGTCAACGGGTCGGTCGAGGTCACCGTGCCCCACGACGGCCCCGCCTACCGGGTGACCACGGCCACCGACAACGGCCGCGCCACGGTCGGCGTGCCCACAGGGAACGCCGACCGGAACCACTTCCTGAAGCTGGACACGGTGAACGGCGACGTGGCCGCCCGCCGGGAGTGACCCCGGAGGACGGTCATTGCCCCGGCGCGAGAACGTAGGTGTTGAGGGTGCCCACCGTGCTGAGCGGGCTGGGGGAGCCCAGGTCGTAGCGGTCCACGGCGAGGAAGGAGCCTCCGAGCCGGGTGACCACTTCGGACAGGCGGTCGCGACCGGCGACCTGCACGGCGACGGCTACGACGACGCGGTCATCGGCACGCCCGGCGAGGACGAGGGCACCGTCGAGGACGCGGGGCGGGTGACCGTCCTGTACGGATCGGTGAACGGCCTCGACCCCGAGCGCACCGCGAGCGTCACCGCCGCCCAGCCCGTCGAGGGCGCCCGGTTCGGCCTCGGAGTGGCCGCCGCCCGCTTCACCGGCGACATCCACGGCGATCAGCTCGTCGTCCTGGACCAGAAGCAGGGCCTGCACGTCTTCACCTACCACGCCGGTGTCCTGCGGCAGGTCGGCACCCCGGACTCGACCGGGCACCGCCTCCAGGCCGCCTACCTGACCACCGGGGACTACGACGGCGACGGCTTCGCCGACCTCGTCGTCTCCGGCTACAGCCCCGACGACGACTACGTCATGGGCTGGTCCGCCTACTACGCGGGCGGCACCGAGGGCCTCGGCTACCGGGGCGACCTGCACGGCGGCCTGGGCACGGCCTCCGGTGACATCAACGGCGACGGCTATGACCTCGTGGTCGGGCAGCGCAGTGGTGCGGACGAGGCCACCGGTGACGCCGACGCGCCCGGCGGACTGGTCGGCGTCTACTACGGCGGCGGCGAAGGCCCGGCCGGCACCGAGGGCCCCGGAACCGCCCCGCAGTGGTGGTCGCAGAACTCCCCGGGCGTGCCCGGTGCCGGGGAACAGCACGACTCGTGGGGCAACGACCTCTCCGTAGCCGACGTCGACGGTGACGGCCGTGCCGAGGTAGCCGTCGGCGCACCGGGCGAGGACGTGGGCAGGGCCGACGCTGCGGGCGCGGTGTGGCTGCTGCGCGGCACGCAGGACGGCCTGACCGGCACCGGCGCCCAGTACTTCGACCAGAACACCCCCGGCATCCCGGGTGTGGCCGAGGAGGGCGACGCCTGGGGCGCGCACGTGCGGCTCGTGGACACCGACGGCGACGGACGGGCCGAGCTGGTGGCCGTCGCGCCCGACGAGAACGCCGGTGACGGCGCCGTCTGGCTGCTGCCCGCGAGCGGCACGGGCCTGCTCGCCGACGGCTCCCGCTCCTACGGCGCCGCCGCCCTGGGCGGAGCCGCCCACGGTGCCCACTTCGGCGCGGTGATCGATGAGTAGGTCGTGAGACGGGTCGCCGCTCACGGGGCGGGAGAGGTGCACAGCCACCTCTTCCGCCCCGGTACAGAACCACGGCTGGTTGAGGCGCGGTGCGCAGGTGTTGCTGGGGCCACCCCTGTGGGGGTTCTGGACGGCTGCCGGGTCGGCTCGGCCGTCCATAGCGTTGTGCTCATGACGAACTCGACGAACGAAGAACGTTCGGGTACCACCAGGCGCTCGGCACTGCGTGGACTGGGCCTCGGCCTGGGGAGCATGGCACTGGCCACCGGACTCGGCACCTCACCCGCCGCGGCGGACCCGCGACGCGGTCTCACCACCTTTGTGCTGGTGCACGGCACCCACAGCGCCGGAGCGTTCTGGATGCCGATCGCACGGGAGCTGACGTTACGCGGTCACCGTGTCGTGATGGTGGACCAGCCGGGGCACGGCACGGAGGCTTTCGTGCCGGAGTCGTACCAGCGGCAGGACCTCGAAGCGATGGCGGTCGAACCTTCGCCGCTGAAGGGACTCGGGCTGGAGGACTACGAGGCGCGCGTCACCGGCGCCGTGCGTCGGGCGGCACGGAACGGCCCGGTGGTGCTGGTCGGGCACAGCCTCGGTGGTGTGTCGGTCAGCTGTGTCGCCGACGCCGTCCCGCATCTGCTGCACCACATCTGCTACATGGCGGCTTTCTGCCCCAGCAGTGCACTGCCCACAGCGGACGCCTGCACGGCGGCACCCGAGAACGCCGACGCCGTCAGCCCGGTCGAACTGATGGTCGGCGACCAGGGCCGGCTCGGGGTGCTGCGGCTGAACTTCCGGACGGGTGACAGCCGTCAGCTGGCCCTCTTGAAGGAGATGATCTGCGCGGACTACTCCGACGCCGACTTCCGCCGGATCCTGTCCGGCATGCAGACCGACGAGCCCATCGCCGCCTATGCCGGCCGAGCGGTCGGCCGGGTCGACCGCTGGGGACGCGTACCCCGTACCTATCTGCGTTTCGGCAGGGACCGTACGATCGCCACCGCCCTCCAGGACAGGATGATCGCGGAAGCCGACGCGTCAACGCCGGGCAACAGGTTCCGAGTTCACGACTTCCCCGGGGCGTCGCACGTCGGCCCGCTGGATCCCGTCCCGGTCGCGGACATCCTGAATACGCTTGCCGGGCAGGGAGGATAAGGAGGAGACGAGGACCGGACTGAATCCGGTTCCCGTCGGAGTCAGTCGGTGCTGCGCAGCGAGACCCAGGTGTCGTGGCCCACGATCCCGTCGGCGTCCAGCCCTCGGTCGCTCTGGAAGGCCTGTACCGCGGTCTCCGTGCCGGACCCGAACTCGCCGTCCACACCGGTACTTCCCACGCTGTATCCGCGCTCGGTCAGCATGCACTGCACCTGCTGTACGCGGTTGCCGCTGTCGCCGAGCCGTGTGCGTCCGTTGCCGGAGTAGTACGTGCACTCGGAGAGCCAGGGAGTGGTGTCGGCCGCGCCGGACGGGCTGTCGGCGGACGGAGTGGGGGAGGGGGAGGCGCTCGGTGCGGTTCCGGGAACAGGCGCGTCGACGCCCTGGCTGCCGGCGGAGTCCGAGGCCTTGGGCCGTGCGGCCGGTGTGGTACTGCCCTCGGGGTTGTCGGCCACGGCGCCGTCGAGGTCCGCCTGGCTCTCCCCGCTGGCGCTCGGGGACACCGGGGAGGCGTCCTGGGACGCCCTGTCGACGGCGCTGGTGACACCCGGTTGTGGGGAGGCTTTGGCGGGGGTGTCCTGGGGGGCGAGCAGGAAGGCCGCCCCGGCGAGGGCGCAGACCGAAACGCCCGCTGCGGCGACCAGCAGCTTCTTCCTGCGGCGCCGGGCGGAGGCACCCATCGGCCCCGACCGACCTGACGGCGCTTCTGCCGAACAGACTTCGGCCTGCTGTGACGGCGTGGGGGCGGGTGCCTCCGACGGCTTCGATGCGGGCTCCGTCGACGGCTTCGGGGCGGGCTCGTCCGACGGCTTCGGGGCCGGTGGAACAGGCTCAGGCGTCCGCGCGGACAGGGCCGCGGGTAAATCACGTGAGGACCGGGGACCGAAAATGCCCGCGACCGGCAGGTGGTGCAGCGCCTCGTACGCCTGCTGGCGAGCCAGCACCTCGCCACCCAGCGGCTGCGGCCAGGTGGTCGGCACTGCGTGCGCCCCGGCCGCGTCGATCAGGTCCTGCGGGGTCGGCCGCCGGGTCGGTTCCTTGTCCAGACAGGCGGTCAGCAGCGAACCCAGCTCCGCGTCCGCCGCCGAGATCTCACCGATCACCTCCGGATTCGGTTCCTCGAACGCCACCCGGTGCATCACATCGACACCGGTACCGTCGCCGAACGGGGCACGCCCTGCTGTCGCGTAGACCAGTGTCCCGGCCAGCGCGAACACGTCCGAGGCGGTGTCGGAGCGCCCCTCCCGCAGATGCTCGGGCGACATGTAGGCCGGGGTTCCCACCCGGTTGCCGGTACCGGTGATCGCACTGGCGTCCGCGGCCTTGGAAATGCCGAAGTCGATGACGTGAGCGCCCCGGACCGACAGCAGCACGTTGGACGGCTTGAGGTCCCGGTGCACGATCCCCTCGACGGCGAGGGCCGCGAGAGCCTGCCCCAGTTCCGCCACCAGCCGCCAGACGGCGGCCGTCTCCAGAGCGCCGTGTTCCTTCACGGCCTCGGCCAGATCGAAGCCGGGGAGGTACTCCGTGGCCATCCACAGGAGTTCGTCCTCGAAGCCCGTACCGCACAGTCGTGGTGCGTGCGGTGTACGGAGCCGGGCGTGCACCGACGCCTCCCGTTCGAAACGGCGCCGGAACCGGGGGTCCTCCGCGTACTCGGGCCTGATCACCTTCACCGCGACCAGACCGGGACGGTCGTCCGAGAGGCGTGCCAGATAGACCCGCCCCATGCCCCCGCTGCCGAGCAGCGCCACCGGAACGTACGGCCCGACGCGCCGCGGATCACCG
Organism: Streptomyces sp. NPDC048420; assembly: GCF_040651535.1. Classification (NCBI taxonomy): domain Bacteria; kingdom Bacillati; phylum Actinomycetota; class Actinomycetes; order Kitasatosporales; family Streptomycetaceae; genus Streptomyces; species Streptomyces sp. NPDC048420. The sequence continues at coordinate 114,319 of NZ_JBEZKG010000015.1, read as the reverse complement.
AACCGCAGGGGTGACGCACCGGTCTGCCGCAGCGCCGTGGCGGCGTCGTCCCCCGACGCCGGACCCTGTCCCGACAAGTAGTCCCCCGAAGTCACTTTCTACGCACGTCAGTTCGCCCCCCAGTGGAAGACGAGGCTAGCCCAGGCCGTGCGTGTGTACAGCAGTTCGGGCACTTCCGTCACACGGGTCACCGTGGATGGCTGGTTCTACTGCTTCGGCTGTTCGGATCCGGTGCCCTCGATCTCCCTGACCAGTCGCGCGATCCTCGCCTGCTTCGCCCTGATCCCGCGTGTGATGAGCCGGAGATGTGCCGTCGACTCGGGCACGGCCGCCTCGAACTCCGCCAGCCGACGCCGTTCGGCGGCGAGTTCGGCCCTGCGCCGTGCCGCGCGGTCGGGGGGCGGTGGCGGGTTCAGGCCGTTGAAGACCACGTTGTACCTGGGGCGCTCGGCCTGGACGGCCACCCGCTCGGCCGCCTCCGCGTCGTCCGGGTAGTCGATCTGGATCCCGATGACGTACGGCCCCCACGGCTGATCCCGCAGATGCGTGCGCACGCGCGTGAGCGGGGAGATCGATATGCCGACGTACAGAAGGCCTTCGGGGCCGTACAGCCGGTACAGTGCGGTCCGGCCCGCGGTGTGCAGACTGCCCTCCTCGTCGAACAGACCACGCAGGAACTGCGAGTCGACGTTGGTCATGACGCGGCCTCCCTGGGACCGGCGACGATCGCGGTGCGTTGTTCCGCTCCCACACTCCCACTCGGGTATGACATCGCCCCCGGGGACCGATGGCTGCCAGGCCCTCACCACGCGCCCGCGAGCGACTCATCCGGACATTCGGCGCCGGTCGCGCGCTCAGGCGTCCCGCACGTGCGTGACACGACCTGTCCGGGTACTCGGGTGAGCCACCACCACCGGCCGGAGGCCGCTCGCCGATCCGGGGCCCGCCACCGGCCACCAGCCGAAGGAGCCCGCGATCATGACGGACGTATCCGGTACCGGCGCCGCCCCGGGCGACGACCGCAGGGTACTCACCAACCGCCAGGGCCACCCCGTCCACGACAACCAGAACCAGCGCAGCGTCGGCGCCCGTGGCCCCGCCACGCTGGAGAACTACCAGTTCCTGGAGAAGATCAGCCACTTCGACCGGGAACGCATCCCGGAACGTGTCGTCCACGCACGCGGCGTGACCGCCTACGGCTTCTTCGAGGCCTACGGCACCTGGGGCGACGAGCCGATCAGCCGCTACACCAGGGCCAAGCTGTTCCAGGAGCGCGGCAAGCGCACCGACCTGGCCGTCCGCTTCTCCACGGTCATCGGGGGCCGGGACTCCTCCGAGGCCGCCCGCGACCCCCGCGGTTTCGCCGTGAAGTTCTACACCGAGGACGGCAACTGGGACCTGGTGGGCAACAACCTGGGCGTCTTCTTCATCCGGGACGCGATCAAGTTCCCGGACGTCATCCACGCCCTCAAGCCCGACCCGGTCACCTTCGAGCAGCAGCCGCGCCGCATCTTCGACTTCATGTCGCAGACACCGGAGTCGATGCACATGCTGGTCAACCTGTTCAGCCCGCGCGGCATCCCCGCCGACTACCGCCATATGCAGGGCTTCGGCGTCAACACCTACAAGTGGGTGAACGCCGAGGGAAACACCGTCCTCGTCAAGTACCACTGGATGCCCAAGCAGGGCGTACGCAGCATGACCGAGGAGGACGCCGCCAACGTGCAGGCCGACGGCCTGGGGCACGCCACCAAGGACCTGTACGAGGCGGTCGCCCGCGGTGACCATCCGGAGTGGGAGCTGCTCATCCAGATTATGGAGGACCACGACCACCCGGAGCTGGACTTCGACCCGCTCGACGACACCAAGACCTGGCCCGAGCAGGAGTTCCCGCCCAAGCCGGTGGGCCGGATGGTGCTCGACCGGATGCCGGACAACTTCTTCGCCGAGAACGAGCAGATCTCCTTCGGCACCGGCGTCCTCGTCGACGGCCTCGACTTCTCCGACGACAAGATGCTCGTCGGCCGGACCTTCTCCTACAGCGACACCCAGCGCCACCGGGTCGGACCGAACTACCTCCAGATCCCCGTCAACCAGGCCAAGAACGCCGAGGTCCGCACCAACCAGCGCGACGGGCAGATGACGTACCACGTGGACGGCGGTGGCGAGAACCCGCACGTCAACTACGAACCGTCCATCACCGGCGGACTGCGCGAAGGCCAGTACCCGACGCACGACGAACAGGGCCCGGAGATCCGTGGCCGGCTCACCCGCAAGCGGATCCCCCGCACCAACGACTACCTGCAGGCGGGCCAGCGCTATCTGCTCCTGGAGGAGTGGGAGCGCGACGACCTCGTGAAGAACTTCACCGACCTGCTCGCCCAGTGCGACCGGCCCGTGCAGGAGCGGATGGTGTGGCACTTCCTGCTGGTCGAGAACGACCTGGGCCTCCGGGTCGGCGAGGGCCTCGGCATCAGCCCCGAGGACGTCGCGGGCCTCGAACCGCTGGCGTCCCAGGACCTCACCGACGAGGACCGCACCCGGCTGTCCGACCTCGGCAAGAACCCGCCCCGCGACGTCGAGGGACTCACCATGACCCACTGCGTCCCGGACGAGCGGCACGTCGTGACCCGCTGAGGACGGCGGGGGCCCGGTGCGGGGGCGTCCCGCCGGTGCTGCCCCGGGCGTGAGATCGTTGGGTCACCATGCCGCCTGGATCATGAAGGGGAGAGGCGGGGCAGGTTCCGGAGCATGGGGGCGAGAGCGTCACGCGCGCGGGACACGCCTCCTCGGGGACCGCCCGACGCATCATGAACACGACGAGAGCGAAGGACGAGGCCGTACCCGACGGCTCCCGCGCCCAGGCGCGGAACCTGGCCCGGCTCGCCCTGCTCTGTGTGGTGGGCGTGGTCGTGGCGGTGGTGGCGGCGGGCCAGTGGCTGCTGCTGTTGCTGGGCCTCGCCGGGATCGGGCTGGCCGGCGCCGGACTCTGGTGGGCCGTGGCGCACCGAGGCATCGCGCGTGCGTCCGGCGCGCTGCTGGCCTTGGCCGCGCCGGTCGCCGTACTGGTTCTGTACGCGGTCTCCGGCCTGTGGCCGTACGCGGCGACGGCGCTGGGACTGTGGGGTGCGGCGCTGGCCTGTGCCAGGAGCGCGCTGCGCCGGTTGCGCGCACCGAGAGGCAGGCATTCCCGTTCGGTCCGGCCACCGCGCAGACCGGTACTGATCATGAACCCGCGGTCGGGCGGCGGCAAGGTCGGTGAGCACGGGCTGGTGGAGCGGGCCGAGGCGTTGGGGGCCCGGGTGATCCTGCTCGACCTCGACAGCGGCCCGGATCCGGCGGCCCTGGCCCGCCAGGCGGTCGCGCAGGGAGCGGACCTTCTCGGCGTGGCGGGCGGCGACGGCACCCAGGCCCTGGTGGCCGCGGTGGCCGCCGAGCACGGGCTGCCGTTCATGGTGCTGTCCGCCGGAACCCGCAACCACTTCGCGATGGACCTGGGCCTGGACCGCGACGATCCGGTGAGCGGCCTTGACGCCCTCACGCACGGGGTGGAGATCCGAGTCGACCTGGGCGACGTGGCCGGGCGGCCCTTCGTCAACACGGTCTCGTTCGGGACGTACGCGGAGATCGTGCAGAGCCCCGAGTACCGGGACGCCAAGACGTTCACCGCTCTCGACCGACTGCCCGACCTGCTGGTGGGCGGGGCGGGCGCGCGCCTGTCGGCCAGGGTGGACGAGCAGCGGATCGAGGAGCCGCAGGCGCTGCTGGTGAGCAACAACCCCTACGCGCTGGCCGACCCCCTGGGCGCCGCGCGCAGACCACGCCTCGACGGAGGCGAACTCGGCGTGATCGCCGTACGGATAGAGGGCGCCGCACAGGCCGCCGAACTGGTGTTGCGGGGTGAACGGGCCAGCGGCATCACCGCGTTGACCTCACGACGCGTGATCGTCGAGGCGGACGCGGAGTCCATCCCGGTGGCCGTGGACGGGGAGGCGTTGACGCTGCCTCCACCCGTCGTGTGCACCGTACGGCCGGGAGCACTGCGGATGCGGGTACCACGGCACCGTCCGGGCGCGCCGTACACCGCCCCGTCGGTGGACTGGCGCCGTGTCGTCCGGCTCGCCCTCGGCCGCACTTCCCATTCGACCGACAAGAACCAGGAGCAGAGCGATGCTTGACCGACCCCAGTGGGACCAGCGGGCCGCCCAGGACCTGTTGCGCGACCTCGCCGCCCTCGACCAGGCGCTGTACGAGGCCGTGACGGTCACCCGGACCCCGACCCTGGACTACGCCCTGCGGCAACTGTCCGCGGCGGCGGATCACTCCAAGATCTCCTTCACGGTCGCCGGACTGCTCGCACTGTTCCCCGGCAGGCCCCGGCGTGCCGCCGCCCTCGGGGTCGCCGCCATCGGGGTCGCCTCGGCGAGCGCGAACCTGCTCGGCAAGCGCCTGGTGCGTCGGCCGCGTCCGCACCGGGCCGTGGACTCGCCGTTCCCCGGACGCCATGTCCCCATGCCGGAGTCGGCGTCCTTCCCCTCGGGGCACACCGCGTCCGCCGTCGCCTTCGCCGCGGCGGTGGGTCCCGCCCTGCCCGTCGTCACGGTTCCGCTCGGCCTGCTGGCCTGTGCGGTGGGCTACTCACGGATCCACACCGGGGTGCACTATCCGGGCGATGTGGTCGCCGGCGCCCTCCTGGGCACCGGCGCGGCGGCCGCGGTCCTCGCCGCGGCCGGGGGACGGGGGTTGAACAGGCGCGGCTGAACATCGGCGGGAGCACGGTCGGTCGTGAGGGGGTAGCCGTGGCGGTGGTCCGGTCGCGGGTGAGCGGGAAGCCGAGGGCGGACGCCGAGCAGTTCGGCACCCGCAACGGGAGCTCGACGAGTCGCTTTTCGAGGGGATGACGCATGAGGATCGTCGTGACGGGGGCGTCCGGTTTCCTCGGACGCCTGCTGGCCGGGGCACTGTCGCAGGCGGGGGTGTTCGCAGGTGTGCCGATCAGCCGGCTGGTGCTGGTCGACAGGGTCGCCTCGCCCGGTGAGCCGTGGGCGGACGACGACCGGGTGGAGACGCTGCCCGGTGATCTGGTCGAGCGCCTCGACGCGGTGTTCGCCGAACCGGTGGACGTACTGTTCCATCTCGCCGCCGCGGTGTCGGCCGAGTGCGAGGCCGACTTCGATCTGGGGATGCGCACCAACGTGGACGCCACGCGCGCGGTGTTGGAGGCGGCCCGAGCACAGTCGGCGGCGGGCGGACCGGTGACGCGGGTGGTGTTCGCCAGCAGCCTCGCCGTCTACGGCTCCCCACCGGAGCTGCCCCTGCCGCCCGTGGTCAGCGAGACGACCCTGCCGGTACCGCGGTCGAGTTACGGCACGCAGAAGCTGATGTGCGAGCAGTTGATCGCGGACTGCACCCGGCGCGGGTTCGTCGACGGCCGCGTGGCCCGACTGATGACCGTCGCGGTGCGGCCGGGCAAGCCGAACGCGGCCGCCTCCGGCTTCCTGTCCGGCATCATCCGGGAACCGCTCGCGGGCCTGTCGGCCATCTGCCCCGTCCACCCCGACCTGCGGGTGGCCCTCGCCTCACCACGCCGCACCGTCGAGGGAATCCTCCGCGTCGCCGAAGCCGAGCGCGGCACCGGCCCGGGACACCTGAACGGCCCGCTGCCCGTCAACCTGCCGGCCCTCACCACCTCGGTGGGCGAGATGCTGACCACCCTGCGGCAGGTGGCCGGCAACGCGGCCGCCGATCGGGTCACCATCGCACCCGACCCGTCGATCGAGGCCATCGTCGGCTCGTGGCCGGCCGACTTCGACCATCGGCGCGCAGCCGCCCTCGGCCTGAAGCCCGACGACAGCTTCCTGTCGGTACTGCGGGACTACCTCGCCGACCATCCGGATGCGGTCACCGCTGCCACCGACTGACCCGGTCGGCCGACCGTGATCGCGGACCGGATCGCCACGTACCGGCTCGCGTCCTTCTTGAGGAGGTGTCACTGGTTGGGCCCGCCCCATACGGGCACTCGGGGCGCGGTCGACGGACCACCCGGTCCAGGCAGCCCTTTGGAGGTATCCGTGGCCGTTCGCCATCGTCTGATCAAAGCCGGCCCGAGCGACGTCTGGGCCGTTCTCGCCGACGGCCACCGTTACGCGGAGTGGGTGGTGGGAACCTCCGAGTCCGAGCCGGTCCGCGGGAAGTGGCCGCAGACGGACGCGGCGATCCGCTTCCAGGTCCCCCTCGGCCCGCTCCGGCTGGTCAACGAGACAGTGGTGCGGCGCTGCGAGGAAGGCGTCGCACTGGAACTGGAGGCCTACGCCGGCATCCTGGGCACGGCGCGCATCGCGATCGAGCTGCGGCCGTGGGGCGAGCACTGCCTGGCGATCGTGGACGAGCACCCCCTCCAGGGAGCGGGTGGCCGACTGCACAACGCCGGCTTCGAGGCGCTGATCCAGCTGCGCCACCGCACCATGCTGGCCCGGCTCGCCCGGCTGTGCGAGAACGAGGTGGGGGAGGCCCGCCAGGCCTCGCACCGGCAGCCGACACAGTCTTCGGCCCAGGGCGTGGCGGGAGCCGGCCATGCCTGACGCCGTGGTGATCGGAGCGGGCCCCAACGGTCTGGTGGCCGCCAACATGCTGGCCGACGCCGGGTGGAGCGTGGAGGTGCTGGAGGAGCAGCCGGAGCCGGGCGGCGCGGTACGCCACGATCAGGGAGTCGATCCCGCCTACGTCAACGACCTCTTCAGCTCCTTCTACCCGCTCGCGGCCGCCTCGCCCGTCCTCTCCGCGCTGCGTCTGGACCAGTACGGGCTGCGGTGGAACCACGCACCCAGTGTGCTCGCCCACCCCCTCACCGACGGCAGCTGCGCCCTCCTGGACCGGAACATCGACACCACCGCCGCGTCCCTCGACGCCTTCGCGCCGGGCGACGGGGCGGCATGGCGGCGACTGCACGAGGTGTGGCAGTCCCTGCGCCCCGATCTCCTGGACGCCCTGTTCACCCCTTTCCCGCCCGTCCGCGCGACGGCACGGCTCGCGCTGCGCCTACGGGCCGCTGGCGGCCTGCGCATGGCACGCACCCTGGTCCTGCCGGTGCGCCGCCTGGGGGAGGAGGAGTTCCACGGCCAGGGCGGCCGGCTCCTGCTGGCCGGCAACGCCCTGCACGCCGACCTGGCCCCCGAGTCCGCGGGCAGCGGCGGCTTCGGCTGGCTCATGGCCATGCTGGGACAGACGTACGGCTTCCCGGTCCCCGTCGGCGGCTCCGGCGCCCTGACCCGGGCGCTGACGCTACGCCTCGAAGCCCGGGGCGGGCGGATCCGCTGCGGGCAGCGCGTCGAGCGGATCGTCGTGCGGGGCGGGCGGGCCGTCGGCGTGCGGACGGCTGCCGGAGACCCGGTGGTGGCGCGCCGCGCGGTGCTGGCCGACGTGTCCGTCCCCGCCCTGTACGGCGACCTCCTCGACCCCGAGCACCTGCCCGCGCAGGTCCAGGAGGACCTGCGCCGGTTCCAGTGGGACTTCGCCACCTTCAAGATGGACTGGGCGCTGAACGGACCGGTGCCCTGGGAGGCCGAGCAGGCCTCCCGGGCCGGCACCGTGCACCTCGCCGACGGCATGGACGAGCTCACCCGCTTCGCCGCGCAGATCGCCATGCGGGAGGTCCCCGACCGGCCCTTCCTGCTGTTCGGCCAGATGACCACCGCCGACGTCACCCGCTCCCCACAGGGCACCGAATCGGCCTGGGCCTACACCCACGTCCCCCACGAGATCCGCGCCGACGCTGCGGACGAGGGCATCACCGGCAGCTGGGACACCAAGGACCAGGAACTCATGGCCGACCGGGTCGAACGCCAGGTGGAACGCTTCGCGCCCGGCTTCCGCTCCCAGATCCGCGCCCGCCGCATCCTGGCACCCCCGGCCCTCGAGTCCCTGGACGCCAATCTGCACGGCGGCGCCATCAACGGGGGTACGACCGCCATGCACCAGCAGCTCGTCTTCCGCCCCGTCCCCGGCGCCGGACGCCCCGAGACACCCGTCCCCGGCCTCTTCCTGGCCTCCTCCGGCGCCCACCCGGGCGGCGGTGTGCACGGCGCGCCGGGTGCCAACGCCGCCCGGGTCGCACTGCACCGCCACCGGTCTCCCGGCCTGGCCCGCGCCCAACGGCTGCTGACCCGCCGCGACCGCACCGGAAGCAGACGCTGACCTCAGGCACCGAAGACCTGAAACGCATCCGAACACGACTCTTGCGAGGAAGTAGCCGACAGGACGCGCATCCGAAATCGAAAGGAAGGTCAGCCCGTGCGCAGCAGCCCGCTCGCCGGCCGTACGGTCGTCGTCACCGGCGCCGCCCGCGGCCTGGGCGCGGCCATGGCCCGCGAGGTCGCCCGCCGCGGCGCGCGGGTCGCGCTGCTGGGCCACGAGAAGGCCGCCCTGGAGGCGGTGGCCGCGACCCTGCCGGGCCCGGCGCTGGCCATCGAGGTCGACATCACCGACCCCGGCGCGATCGAGGCGGCCGCCCGCGCAGTACGGAGAGGTCTCGGCCGTCCCTCCGCCGTCGTGGCGAACGCCGGCATCGCGGAAGGGGGCCCGTTCCTCGACTCGGACCCGGCCGCCTGGGGTCGTGTCGTCGACGTCAACCTCACCGGCAGCGCCCACACGGCCCGGGCCTTCCTGCCGGACCTTCTCGACTCGGCGGGCTACTTCCTCCAGATCGGCTCGCTGGCGTCGCTCGGTGCCGTCCCCCTGATGAGCGCCTACTGCGCTTCCAAGGCAGGCGCCGAGGCCTTCGCGCACGCCCTGCGGGCCGAGGTCGCGCACCGGGGCGTCGCCGTGGGCATCGCCTACATCAACTGGACGGACACCGACATGATCCGCGACGGGGACCGGCACGTCGCGCTGCGCGAACTGCGCGCCCACATGCCTGCCCCGGTCCGCCGGGTGCACCCGGCGGACACGGTCGCAGCACAGGTGGTCAAAGGCCTGGAGCGCCGCCGTACGACCGTCTACGCGCCGGCGTGGCTGCGGATGGTCCAACCGGTGCGCACGGCCCTGCCGCCCGTGGTGCTGCGCGTGTCGCGTCACGCGCTGTCCCGCATGGCGGCCGGGCCGCCCGTCGAGTACACGGGGCCACTCGGCGCGGGCGGCCTCGCCGACCTCGCCGCACGCACCGTGGACGCCTCACCCGACGACCCGCGGTACAGGAGGTGAGCCGTCCCCGATGCAGACGTTCCTGCCCCAGCCCGACTTCCGGCAGTCCGCGCTGCTGCTGGACCGGCGACGCCTGGGCAAGCAGCGGGTCGAGGCCCTGCAGATCCTGCGCGGTCTGACCGTCCCCGGATACGGCTGGCGCCATCACCCGGCCGTACGGATGTGGACGGGGTACGAGGAGGCACTCGTACGGTACGGCCTGGAGATCTGCCGGGTCTGGTGCGAACAGGAGCACCAGGACACCTGCGCCGCCTCTCTGATCGCTGGGCTGTCCGCGCACCGGCCCGGCGCCGAGGTGCGCGAGCAACCGGAGCTGACCGCCGACGGCGAACTGCCGCCCTGGCTCGGCGACGAAGCCTTCCACGAAAGCCACCGCTCGGCACTGGTCCGCAAGGACCCGCAGACGTACGCCGCTCTGTTTCCCGGCACGCCCGACGACCTGCCCTATGTGTGGCCCGCCTCGGACCGTGACCCGCGGCCCGCGCCTGCCGAGCGGTAGAGCGAGAGGAGGCCGACCATGCTGACCGCGGTCCGTGAACAGATGGGACAGGCCCTGTTCCGCCGCGTCGCGGGCCCCGACGGACCGGCGACCCGCGCCCGCATCCACGACACCCCAGGGCCGCGCTGGTTCGCACCGGACCGCCCGATCCGCACGGTCCACGGCGACGCCTCGATGTTCATCGGCGGGCTCGGCGCACTGCTCCTGCAGTCCCTGCACCCGCTCGCGATGGCGGCGGTGGCCGGTCACTCCGGTTTCCGGGGCGACCCGTGGGGCCGGCTCCAGCGCACCAGCACCTTCCTGGCCGTGACGACGTACGGCACCGCAGAGGACGCGCAACGGGCCGTCGACCAGGTCCGGGCCATTCACGACCGCATCCGCGGGACGACGTCCGAGGGAGTGCCCTACCACGCGGCCGACCCGCACCTGCTGGCCTGGGTCCACGCCGCCGAGACGGACAGTTTCCTGCGCGCCCACGAACGGTACGGAGCCCATCCGCTGGACGCCGCCGGCTACGACGACTACGTCGCCGACACCGCCCGCGTGGCCGAGGCGCTGGGCGTCATCGACCCACCGCGTGATCGCCGTGCACTGTCCGAACGCCTGACCGCCTACCTTCCCGAGCTGCGAGCCACCCCCGAGGCCCGATCCGCGGCCCGTTTCCTCCTCTTCCGGCCCCCACTGCCGCTCGCGGTGCGCCCGTTCTACGGCGGCCTGGCCGCCAACGCCGTGGCCCTGCTCCCCGCTTGGGCCCGCCGCATGCTGTGGCTGCCCCGCCTCCCCCTCGTCGAGAGCATCGCCGTGTTCCCCACCGGCCAGGCCCTGACCCGGACCATCCGCTGGGCCATGACCCGACCCGGAGGTCCGTGACGTAGGGCGTGTACGGCGTCTTGCCGGACGAGGTCGAAGCGGCCCGGGAGCAGTGCGGGATCCTCTTCGCCGACTTCCCTGCCCGAGCCGACGCCGAGCGGGCTCTCCGCCGAGATGGTGCGCGAGTGGACCGAGTACGACACGGTCGGCTTCGCGGGCGGCAGCCCCGTCGCCGCCGCCACAGTGGACCGGGCGGAGTCCAGCGCGTCCACCCGTGAGGCCGTGGCCTCGGCGTTCGCCACCTGGACGGGACCGGTGGCCCGGGCCCTTGCCGACATGGGCGTGCCCGAGGAACGAGCCGGTGCACTGGCGACCCTCATGGTCAGCGCCCTGGAGGGAGCGATCCGCCTGGCCCGCGCCGAACGGGACGTACGGCCGCTGACCGCCGCGGCGAGGAGGGGGCAACCCCGCCCGCGCGGCCGGGCACGACGGGGTGGCACCCATGTGACTGCTTGAACGGCTGTGAACGGAATCCGTCCACTCGGTCGGTTCAGTCCTGGCGGGCGGCCGCCGGGATCTCCCCCGAGCCCCGCTCGATCAGCCGGGTCGGCACGGTGACGGTCCGGGTGGGTGCCTCGTCGCCGTCCAGCCTGCGGAAGAGCATCTCGGCGGCCTGCTTGCCCATCTGTTCGACGTCCTGGGCGATGACGGAGACACCCGGGCTGAGGATGTCGGCCAGCGGGAAGTCGTCGAAGCCCACGTGGGCGACGGAGTCCTGGAGCCCCAGCGCGCGCAGAGCCCGAACGGCCCCGATGGTCACCAGGTTCTGACTGGTGAACAGTGCCGTCGGTGGGTTCGGCAGCGACAGGAACTCCTCGGTCGCGGCCATGGCGGCAGCCTCACTGGCCTCCACATGACGCACGATCTCGTCGTCGCACTTGACGTGCGCGACCTCCAGCGCGTGCCGGTACCCCTCGAAGCGCAGCGCGGCGGTCGGGATGGAGGCCCGGTCGCCGAGGTAGGCGATACGGCGGTGGCCCGCCCGCAGCAGATGTTCGACGGCGGTGACGGCGCCCTGGCGGTTGTCGGAGACCACGGCGTCCGCGTCGAGCAGACCGGCCTCACGGTCCACGAAGACCATGCAGGTGCCCGACCGCTGCTCGCTGATCAGATAGCTCTGGTCGCGCCCCGCCGGCACGATCACCAGCCCGTCGACCCGGCGGTCGACGAGCGCCTGCGCCAACTCCCTTTCCCGGGCCGGGTCCTCGTCGAGACTGCCGACCAGCACCAGCACACCGCGCTCCCGCGCCACGTTCTCGACGGTGCGGGTCAGAGCGGCGGAGAAGGGGTTCGCCGCGTCCTCCACGAGCATGCCGATGGTGGCCGTACGACCGTCCCCGCGCCGCAGGCTGCTGGCCGTCAGGTTGGGCCGGTAGCCCAGTTGGTCGGCGGCCGCACGGACCCGGGCGACGATCGCTGGGTCGACGGTGGGAACGCCGTTGACCACGCGCGAGACCGTCTTGATGGCCACGCCGGCCAGGGCCGCCACTTCACGCATCGTGGGGCGGCTGCGGGGGGACCGCGGCGGAGGTTCGCCCTGAGTCATCGTTGTCTCCAGCCGGGTCGCGCGTTACTCACTCGTTGCCGACGTATGTCTACCAGCCCCTTGACGCCCTCGTCCATATGGGTCCAGCATCCCCGTCAGTCAACGTTGTCTCAGCGTCGGCCAAGGGACGGCTCCGAAAGGGATCAGTTATGAACTTCTCCAGCAGCCAGGTGTCGGGCCGCCGCAGTCCGCGCGTCCGTGCGGCAGCGATCGGCGTCACCATGTGCCTCGGCGTCACGCTGGCGGCCTGCGGTTCCTCCGACAGCGGCTCCACGGCGGGCAGCGGCGACAAGGTCGGGGTCTCGCTGATCCTGAAGACGCTCACCAACCCCTACTTCGTGAGCATGCAGAAGGACGCCAAGGCCCAGGCCGCCAAGGACAACGTGAACCTGACGGTGGCCGCCGGCAGCTCCGACGGCGACACCCAGACCCAGATCACGGCCGTCGACAACGCCATATCGCGCGGCGACAAGGGCATCCTCATCACCACCAACGGCGACGCCGTGAACGCCGCCCTCAACCGCGCCAAGCAGGCCGGCCTCTTCGTGATCGCGCTGGACACCGCGCTCAACCCGGCGAGCACCGCCGACATCACCTACGCGACCGACAACGAGCAGGCGGGCAAGCTCGACGGCCAGTACGCGGCGGCGGCCCTGGACGGCAAGCCCGCGGTCATCGCCATGCTCGACCTGTTCAACAACCAGGTGGTCTCCGTCGACATCCAGCGCGACCACGGCTTCCTCAAGGGCATGGGCATCGACCCGGGCAGCGAGACCGAGAACGGCAAGGAGGCCAAGTCCGGCAAGTACACCGGCGGCAAGGGCGGCACGTACACCATCGCCTGCCACCAGCCCACCCAGGGCGCCATCGACGGCGGACGCACCGCGATGGAGAACTGCCTGTCGGCCAACCCGGACATCAACGTCGTCTACGCGATCAACGAGCCCGCCGGTGAGGGCGCGTACAACGCGCTGAAGGCCGCGGGCAAGGAGAAGAACGTCGCGATCTACGCCATCGACGGCAGCTGCTCCGGCCTGAAGAACGTCACCAGCGGCAAGTTCGCCGCCGACGCGGTGCAGTACCCCGGCAAGATGGCGGCCCTCGGCGTCAGTTCGATCGCGAAGCTGGCCCGCGGCGGCAGCAAGCCCAGCGTGACCAACGGCAAGTCGTTCTACGACACCGGAACCGCGCTCGTCGCGAACAAGGCCCTGGGCGGCCTGACCGTGCAGTCCCCGGAGCAGGCCGCGTCCGCCTGCTGGGGCAGCTGACACCCGACACCGGTGCGACGCCGGAGGCCGTCAGCGCGCCGGCGTCGCACCCGCACCACCCGAACCATGAGCCGTACCGGGGAAGACAGCGGAAGGACCCCCTGTGACCACTCACGTGGACAGTCAAGCCACACCGGCACCGGCGGAGGAGTTCCTCAACCGGCCCGCCACCCTCAGCCAGCGCGTCCACTCGGTGCTGCACCGCCAGCCGGCGCTCAGCCCGGCGATCGTGCTGGTGCTCGCAGCCATCGTGTTCTCCCTGGTGAACGACCGCTTCTACGCGCTGCAGAACCTCTCGCTGGTGGCCCAACAGGTGGCCGTCATCGGCACGCTCGCCGTCGGCCAGACGGTGATCATCCTGACCGCGGGCATCGACCTGTCGATCGGCGCCGTCATGGTGCTGGCCTCGCTGCTGATGTCGAAGCTGGTCGCCGACAGCGGCTGGCCCGGCGGACTCGCCCTGCTGGCCGGAGCCGTCGTCGCGGTCGCCGCACAGGCCGTCAACGGTCTGCTGGTGACCAAGGTCAAACTGCCGCCGTTCATCGTCACCCTCGGCACCCTCAGCGTCTTCACCGCGATCACCCTGATCTACGCCAAGGGCCAGACCATCTCCCTCCAGCCGGGCAACCTCCTGATGTGGAGCGGCCAGACCATCGCCATCGGCCAACTGAACCTGACGTACGGCGTCCTCCTCATGATCGCCCTGTACGCGGTGGTCGGCTACGCCCTGCGCTACACCGCCTGGGGCCGTCACCTGTACGCCGTGGGCGACGACATCGAGGCCGCCCGGCTCGCCGGCATCTCCGTCAACCGGGTGCTGCTGAGCGCCTACATGCTGGCCGGCGTCACCATCGCGGTGGCGGCCTGGGTCCTGGTCGGCCGGGTCGGCGGCGGTGACCCCAACAGCGGTCTCAACGCCAACCTCCAGTCCATCACCGCCGTGGTCATCGGCGGCACCAGCCTGTTCGGCGGACGTGGAGTGGTGTTCGGGTCGCTGATCGGCGCGCTCATCGTGCAGGTGTTCGTCAACGGCCTCGCGCTGGCCGGGATCGACCCGAACTACCAAGTCCTCGCAGTCGGCCTCCTGGTGATCGCCGCTGTCTCCGTCGACCAGTGGATCCGGAGTGTGAAGTCGTGACGACCGCCACCGCCCCCGTTCTCGAGGCCAAGGGCCTGGTCAAGGTCTTCGGCCGGGTCGTCGGCCTGAACGACGTCGACCTCACCCTCCACCCCGGCGAGGTCCTCGCCGTCATCGGCGACAACGGCGCCGGCAAGTCCACCCTGATCAAGTGCCTCTCCGGGGCCCTCGTCCCGGACCGGGGCAGCATTCGCGTCGAGGGCAAGGAGGTCACCTTCAAGCGGCCGCAGGACGCCCGGGACGCCGGCATCGAGACCGTCTACCAGACCCTCGCCGTGGCCCCCGCCCTGGACATCGCCAGCAACCTCTTCCTCGCCCGCGAGATCCGCCGCAAGGGCATCCTCGGCTCGGTGTTCCGCATGCTCGACACCGGCGAGATGAAGAAGCAGGCCGCCGACCACATCAAGCGGCTCGGCATCGGCACGCTCCAGAACATCAACCAGGCGGTGGAGACACTCTCCGGCGGCCAGCGGCAGTCCGTGGCCGTCGCCCGGACCGCGGTGTTCGGCGGCCGGGTGGTCATTCTCGACGAACCCACCGCCGCCCTCGGCGTCCGCGAGACCGGCCAGGTCCTCAAGCTCGTCCGCGACCTGCGCGACCAGGGCCTCGGCGTCATCCTCATCAGCCACAACATGCCGAACGTCTTCGAGGTCGCCGACCGCATCCATATCCAGCGCCTCGGCGGCTGCGCGGGTGTCATCACCCCCGACGCGTACTCGATGGAGGACGCGGTCGCCATCATGACCGGCGCGAAGAAGATCACCCGTGAGGGCGCGGCGTCATGACGAAGACCTTGTACGCAGAGTTCACCGCCCGCGAGGGAGCGGCGGCCGAAGTCGCCCGCCTGCTGCGGGACTACGCCCTGAAGGTCCGTGCGGAGGAGGGCAACCTGGCCTTCGACGTCTACACCAAGGCGGATGCGCCGCGCGCCTTCTGGATCTTCGAGGTGTACCGGGACGAGGACGCCTTCCGGACCCATGTGAAGGCCCCGTACGGCGTCCCCTTCAACGCCGCCCTCGCCCCGCTCATCGAGGAGGACGCCTCCGTCCTGACACACCTCGATCCAGTGGGCTGACTGTCCTGTTACTGCTCGTCGCGCGCGGTGGAGTGTTCGGCGACCGCGGCCCTGACCGTCTCGTGCAACTCGTCCGGCGTGAAGCCGAGGTTGCGCAGGATGTCGGCGGCCGTGCTGTTGTCGGTGCGGATCAGGCCCAGCAGGGTGTGTTCCGTGCCGACCCAGTCGTGGCCGAGGCCGGCCGAGGCGCGGTGTGCCTGTTCGATGGCCTTCTTGCTCTCCTCCCGGAACGCGATGTGGCCTCGCAGCGCCTTCGCCCCGGCCGGCGGCAGCGCTTCCTCGATCGCCTCGCGGACGCGTTGCTCCGACCCGGTCTTCGCGACCAGCAACTCGTACGCCAGGCCCTGTGGTTCGCCGAGCAGGCCGAGCAGGAGGTGTTCGGTGCCGATGGAGTCGTGTTTGTGCGTGCGGGCGGCCTCCTGCGCCAGCACGATGCTGTGCCGGTTCAGCTTGGTGAACCGTTCGAAGGGGGCGGGGGTGTGGCGTTGCTGGGCGGCCTGCTTGGAGACGCCGATGGCGTCGCCGATCTCGGTCCACGACGCCCCGGCCTGCTTGGCCTTGATGACGTAGTGGTCGATGAGCTGGTCACCGAGCACGTTCAGGGTCTGTGCGCGGACGTGGGCTTCGCTGATGCGGGCCAGGTTGTCGGCGCCGGGGAGTTCCTCGTCGAGACGGGCGATCAGGTCGGCAAGGCTGATGTCGAGTGGGCTCATGCGTCAATCGTAGGTTGACGATTGGCGTGCGTCAACCTGTAATTGACGCTCGTTTCTGCGATGGCTCTTCCGCGGTCTCCTGGCACTACGGCGTCCCGGTGCGCGACCGGTCGGGCCGGTCAGGGGAGAATGAGGGCCGTACGCGACGGTTGACTCTTGCGGAGGAGCGGGGAGATGCAGGACGCACGAGCGGGGCAGGTCGCCGGGCCCGAGGACCTCATCGATGTGGCACGTCTGGTGACGGCGTACTACGCGCTGCACCCCGACCCGGCCGAGCCAGGGCAGCGGGTGGCGTTCGGCACCTCGGGCCACCGCGGTTCTTCGCTCGCGGCGGCGTTCAACGAGGACCACATCGCGGCCACCAGCCAGGCGATCTGCGAGTACCGCACCGCCCAGGGCACCGACGGCCCCCTCTTCCTCGGCGCCGACACCCACGCCCTGTCCGAGCCCGCACGGATCACCGCGCTGGAGGTCTTCGCGGCCAACGACGTGACGGTCCTCATCGACCAGGCCGACGGCTACACGCCCACCCCCGCCGTGTCGCTGGCCATCCTCACCCACAACCGCAACCGAACCTCCGGTCTCGCGGACGGCGTGGTGGTCACCCCCTCGCACAACCCGCCCGCCGACGGCGGCTTCAAGTACAACCCGCCGAGCGGCGGCCCCGCCGGTTCCGAGGCGACCTCCTGGATCCAGGACCGCGCCAACGAGATCATCACCGGCGGCCTGAAGGACGTACGGCGCATCCCCTACACCCGCGCCCTGGCCGCACCCGGCACCGGCCGCCACGACTTCCTCGGCGCGTACGTGGCCGACCTCCCGAACGTCCTCGACCTGGAGGCGATCCGCTCCGCCGGCGTGCGCATCGGCGCCGATCCGCTGGGCGGCGCCTCGGTCGCGTACTGGGGCCGCATCGCCGAGCAGCACCGGCTCGATCTCACGGTGGTGAACCCTCTCGCCGATCCCACCTGGCGCTTCATGACGCTCGACTGGGACGGCAAGATCCGCATGGACTGCTCCTCGCCGTACGCCATGGCCTCGCTCATCGAGCGGCGCGACCGGTTCGACATCGCCACCGGCAACGACGCGGACGCCGACCGGCACGGCATCGTCACGCCGGACGCGGGCCTCATGAACCCCAACCACTATCTGGCCGTGGCGATTTCATACCTCTTCTCACACCGGGAGCAGTGGCCGGCGGGTGCCGGGATCGGCAAGACCCTGGTGTCGTCGAGCATGATCGACCGGGTCGCGGCGGACGTCGGCCGGCCGTTGGTCGAAGTCCCGGTCGGCTTCAAGTGGTTCGTGGACGGCCTGTCCGACGGCTCGCTCGGCTTCGGCGGCGAGGAGTCGGCGGGCGCGTCCTTCCTGCGCCGGGACGGCTCGGTGTGGACCACGGACAAGGACGGCATCATCCTGGCCCTGCTGGCCTCCGAGATCACCGCGGTCACGGGCAAGACCCCCTCCCAGCACTACGCGCAGCTGACCGACCGCTTCGGCGCCCCCGCCTACGCGCGCGTCGACGCCCCGGCCACCCGCGAGGAGAAGGCCCTGCTCGCCAAGCTGTCCCCGAGCCAGGTCACCGCCGACACACTCGCCGGTGAGCCGGTCACCAAGGTCCTCACCGAGGCCCCGGGCAACGGCGCCGCTCTGGGCGGGATCAAGGTGGCCACCGCCAACGCCTGGTTCGCGGCCCGTCCTTCGGGCACGGAGGACGTCTACAAGATCTACGGGGAGTCGTTCCTCGGCGCGGACCATCTGCGCCAGGTCCAGGAAGAGGCCAGGTCAGTGGTGCTGGCGGCGCTCGACGCCTGACGCGAAGCGGAACTGCTCGCCCGCGCAACGGCGTAGGTTGGCCGGGGCCCGGCGAGGGCCCCGGCCGCAGACGGCGTCAGCCGTTCAGCGGTGCGACCGTGATCCGGTCGATGTCCGGCGCGTACGCCGAGTCGTTGCCGAAGGAGACGGTGTTGACGCCGGCCTTGAGAGTGACCGGAACCGGCAGGTACCAGAAGTTGGACCAGCTGTAGCTGTTGCGGAACATCACTGTCCGGGTGGTGCCGTTGACGGTGATGTCGGCCGCGCGGGAGACGACGTTGGTGTTGTAGTTCCCGGAGCCGGAGACCTGGTTGTTGGCGTAGCGGACGCTCATCACGTACCGCCCGGCCTTGTCGGCCTTCACCGGGAAGCTGAGGGTGTTGCCGGGGCCGTTGCCGATGTCACCGACGTACTTCCCGCCCGAGGTCCAGGAGTTGGCGGCGACGGCCGCACGCCCGGCGAGGGTGCCGTCCTCGGCCTCGTAGGCGGTCACGCCCTGCGTGCTCGGCGCTCCGGTGACGCGAAGATCGCTCAGTGAGAGCCGGTTGTGCCCCTGGGCGGCCGCGGTGATGCGGTTGTTGCCGGCCGACAGGTACAGCCTGAGGGTCCGGCCCTTGCCCTTGGCGGGTGTCAACTCGGCCGCGGTGGCGCCGTCCAGGCTCAGGGTTCCGCTGCCGCTGTAGTCGGCCCGCACCGAGTAGTAGCCGTCCGCCGGCGCGTTGACGTCGAGGACGGCCTTGTCGCCCTTGCCCAGCACCAGGGCACCGGCGCCGCTGACACCCGAGGCGGAGTAGTCGTACGACGGTGATCCGGTGATGTCGGCGTACGTCGCCGGGTAGACGGCCTGCGGGGTGGCCGACGCGGTGAGGTCGATCTTGTCGAGGGTGACCTCGCTGATGCCCTTGGCCAGGGACAGGGTGTGGGTGCCCGCCGTCAGGGTGACCGGGGTGCGCACGATCGAGCGGTACGTCCAGTTCAGGGTGGACCCGTAGGTGAGGGTCACCGGTGAGCCGCCGTCCACGGTGAGCGTCTGGGTGGAGGGGGTGCCGGACTGGTTGCCGTAGAAGACGTCCAGGTCGTAGGTGCCGGTCTTCGGGACCTCGACGGTGAAGTCGACCTTGCTGGTCGGCTGGTTGAGGCTGCCGACGTCCTTGGTGCCGGAGGTGGCGAAGCCGTAGGGGTTGGAGCGCGAGCCCTGGGAGTAGACCGTCCCCGCGGTGATCGCGGCGTTCTCGGCCTCGTACGACGCGGACCAGGGCAGGCTCGCCGCGGCGGGCGTGCCGTCGCCGGCCGGGTTGACGGTCACACGGTAGGCGGACATGGGGTCGAGGCCGGTCAGCGGCACGGTGACCGCGCGGTCCTTGCCGACGGTACGGGTGGTGCGGGAGACCGCGCTCGGCGTGGCGGCGGCGCCCTCGTAGCCGCTCCAACCGACGCGCTCCACGGTCACGTTGACCTTGCCGCCGAAGGAGGAGGGGATGTGCCGGAGCACGGTGTCGACGGCGCCGGAGGTCCCGCCGCCCAGGAGCACCTGGGCCTGCTTGCGGCTCGTGTCCAGTGACCCGATGCCCTGCAGGGTGTCGGTGGTGTTGGCCTGCGGCGGGGTCGTCTCGACGGTCTTGCCGGTCAGGCCCGCGTACCAACGCAGCAGCCACCAGGTGCCGTTGGGGATGTTCGTCTGGACGGCGTTGTCGTTGAGGTTGCCCGCGATGTTCCAGTACGCCTGGTCGGCGTAGACCTTGTTGCGTTCGAACATCGACAGCCACTGGACCATCTGCCCGGGCACGGACTGGTCGCGCCGGTTGGCGTACTCGTTGATGCTGACCGGGCGTGGGGAGATGCCGGCGTTCTTCTCGATCGTCCGGTAGGCGGCGAGGTTGGACTCGAAGTCCGCGAGCGAGCCCGGGTCCAGCTCGTGCCACGTGGTGACGTCGGGGAGGACGTCGTTGGCCTTGGCCCACGGGTAGAAGTCGCGCATGAGGCGGGCGTCGTAGTGGGTCTCGTTGGGGCCGGCTATCCGGGCGTTCGGGATGATCGAGCGGATCTTCTTGAAGACGGTGGCCCAGTCGCTCTCGAACCTGTCACGCGTGCTGGTGTACGTGGCGGTGTCGGAGCTGCCCAGGCCCTGGTACCAGATGCCGTCCGGCTCGTTGAACGGCACCCACACGAAGTCGTCCACGTCGGGGCGGGCGGCGACCTTGCGGACCATGGTGTCGACCTTGGCCAGGTAGTCGTCCAGGCCGAGGTTCTCGTAGGGCCACTGGGTGTAGTAGTCCTGCATGTAGATCTGGACCTCGCCGCCGCCGGCGCGGTCGTAGGCGGGCTTGACCGTCAAGGCGTCCCCGTTGGGATGCTGGAGTCCGTCGGGTGCCTTCTGCACGATCGAGGTCTGGTGCAGCGGGACCAACAGGTTGTCGCCGGGGACGCCGTCGTCGCTGAGGCCGTAGAGCGTTCCGTTGGCGCCGTGCAGAACGGCGCCGGTGGTCCGGCCGAGGTCCACGGTCAGCTGGGGCGTCGCCGCCTGCGCGGCGGGGACGGTCAGAGCCGTGCCCACGAGGGCCGCGGTGACGGCGCCCGCGCCCATGAGGGTGCGGAAGCGTCTGGACGTGCTGGATGTGCCAGGCATGGAGGTCCTCCTCCTCCCGCGTCGTTGCGGGAGGCCTACGGGGTCTGGGTGGACCGGATGACGCCAAATGGTGTGACCGGTCACATGCATGCCAGGATTGTGAGCGGTCACAACGTGGGCGTCAAGAGACCGACTCATGGAATTCACTTTTCGCGCCTTCGTGGTCGGCGAGGTGGTTGCCCGGCCTGACGCCAATTCATGGGATGTGTTCTGCGGGAGAGTTGGAGTTCTTCCGAGTGGGGTCGCGAAGTCGGTGTGGCTGGTCCACCGGTGAACCCCTCACCGGAGGAGCCGACCACATGGAAGTCGCCGTAGCCCGGGAATCCCGCCAGAGAAGCGGAACTTGAGCACGTGGGCGTGCTCGTCCGAGGGCGCCGACAACGGAAGCGTCACCACCGGCAGTGGCGGCAATGTCGCCTCGGGAGTGAATCCCAAGCCAATGGCAAGGTCAGGTACGCGAGCAGAGCCGCGGAGACGGTGAGGGGCGTCAAGGAAGCGCGGGCGTGCATGGGGTGGTTCTCCTGTCGAGGTGGCGCCCCGGCGGCTCAGGGGGCGACGATCTTGATCGCGCTCGCCCAGCCGTGGCCCGCCCCGCGGGTCTGCAGGGCCATGTGCGGCAGCTGGAAACCTTCGGGTTCAGTCCGCCGGAGGGGACCAGGTCCGTGACCTGCTTGCGGGCGGCCTCGTCGGCGCCGGCGACCCGGCCACCACGGTCGTGGCGAACGTGGTGTTGTCTCTTCGGCCCCGCGGCCTCCGTGATTTGCTCGGCGGCAGCTGTCCGAGATGGTGACCGAGTGTCTGTCGGCCCGGGCGCGGGTGGCGAGGGCGCGGGCCATGTTGCCGACGCCGACGATGGTGATCTGCGTGGGAGGGTGTCTGTTCTGGTGCTGTGCCTGGTGGCTGTCAGGGGTGGATCAGCCCGACGGCGTTCAGTTGCCGACCGGGCCTGCTGGGAACAGGGACCGGTTGGCGATGTCGATGATGAACGGGCCGACGTGGGCCGGGTACTTGTCGACGATCGCCCTTCTTGTACTCGTCGCCGTCGCCGTCGTCGCCGAGCAGCGCGCGGCGTCGGTGAGGTAGCGGCGCACGTCCGCGTAGACGTCCGGGCCGGAGGGCAGTCCGTGGCCGGCGGGGATCGTGTCGTATACGGGCTCGGCGGCCAGGGCGTCGACGGCCTGCTGCCAGCCGGTGATGTCGTTGTTGCCCAGGTAGAGGTGGACGTCGTTGTAGACGAGGTCCTGGGCGATCAGGACGCGCTGCTCGGGCAGCCTGATGAGCAGTTCGTCGGCGGCCTCGCCGCCGGAGACGGCCTCGAAGACGAACGGGACGCTGTCGATGACCTCGGTGCCGGGGTTGACGGCCACGGCTGGGGTGAGGTCGGTCAGGGGGATGACCTGTTCGGTGGGCAGGTTGCTGTCGCCGCGGGCGATGATCTGCTCACGCACCTGGGCCAGTGCGTGGACGGGGACACCGAAGCCGGCGGCGCCGTTGTAGTGGTCCGGGTGGGCGTGGGTGACGATGAGCCGGTCGATCGGCTTGCCGAGGCCCTTGGCGTAGGCGATGGCTTCGTCGGCGTAGGCGGGGAGCAGTTGGGCGTCGATCGCGATGAGGCGGGCCGGGGTCTCGATCAGCTGGGTGGTGGGTGGAAGGTGTCCGCCGGTGACATGTAGCTGTGGATGCGCACCGCGCCCTTGTTCACCGTCAAGACCCTCACCCGCGCCTGCACGGCCGCCACCGGGCAGTCCGCCAAGCACGTCATCGACGGCCGCAATCGGCAAGTTCTTCGCCCGTCACGCCGGCGTGACTCCGGGCGCCTTTCGGCAGACGCACCAGGTGCGCCAGTGACCGGAGGCGCCGGGCGCCCGGTGCTCAGAGCAGTCGTCCAGAGGAATGCAGTACGTCGAACACCATCCGGTCCACCGGTGAGACCCGCACACGATCGCCGTAGCCGAACCAGTCCGACTCGGCGATCTCTCTGGAGGCGACCAGCGGTCCGGTGTGCTCGGCGGTGTAACAGATCATCCGGAACTCGACGGATCCGTCGGACTCCCTGTGCGTCTCGAAGGTGCCGACGTGCACCATGGTCGCGGTGTCGATCCGGGACCTGAGCTCCTCCATGATCTCGCGCGCAAGGGTCTCGGCATCGGACTCACGCGGTTCCCTCTTCCCGCCCGGGAAGTAGAAGACATCCAGACCGCGGTTGCGTGTCACCAGCACCCGCCCGTCGCGCACCAGAACCCAGGCCACCTTCTCCGGAACGTGCCCGCCCATGCCCATGCCGGGACCTTACCCAGGCGCTTCGGGGTCGATGAGGCGAAACCGCTGACGGCTGCCGGGCAGTGCCTGCTCGGTCCTTCGCCGATGTGTCTCCGAGACAACCTCAGGGCTCCTGACTGCTGGGTCTCTTTATCGGATGGACTCGTATGCTGGCGTCATGAGACGGACGTCGTTCGCGAACTGGCCCTGTTCGATCGCTCGCACGATGGACCTGCTGGGTGACTGGTGGACACCGCTGGTGCTGCGGGAGGCCGGGTACGGCATCAAGCGTTTCGACGAGTTCCAGGAGTCCCTCGGGATCGCCCGCAACACCTTGACCGACCGGTTGCGGCGGCTCGTGGACGAGGGACTGATGGAGAAGCGCCCCTACCAGACCGAGCCGGTCCGGTACGACTACGTCCTCACCGAGAAGGGCCGCGACTTCCATACCGTGCTGCTGGCGATGAGCAGCTGGGGAGATCGCTGGCTGGCCGGTGAGGAAGGACCGCCGGTCGTGATCCACCACGACGTGTGCGGACAGGAGAGCCACGCCGAGGTGGTGTGCGCCGCCTGTGGTGAGCCGATGACCGCCGACAACACCCGATCCAGGATGGGGCCGGGTTATCCGCCGCGCCTGGCCGAGCGCCCCGACATCCGGCAGCGGTTCTCCGCCTGAGGAAGGGACCGGCGGAATGTGCCGCTACCGCGTTCCCGAGGGCGCCAAGGAGGCATGCGCTGCGCGCGATGGCCGGCGGCCGCAGGAAGGAACCGGCCTTCAGGCTCGGCGGGATGGGCTCGAAGAACGACGGATCACACCTCGTCGTCCGTGCCGGAGTGCCGGGTGACGGCGCTGTCAGCGCCGCCGTGCCACGACCAGCCAGGCGCGCGAGTCGAACCACACGCCGTCGCCGGTGTCGTGTGCTGCGAGTGTCGTCCGAAGCCGATCAAGTGTGGCTTCGGCCGACGCGGCATCCAGATCGGTGACCGCTTCTCTCGTCATGCGCAGCTGGAGCACGGCAGCGAGGGCGCTCTCGGCGTCCGGGCCGTAGCAGACGGGCTCGCGCACATCGGTGACGTGCACCGCTGTGAAGCCGGCCGAATTCAAGTGGCTGACCACGACCCGCGGATCGGCCAGCGCGAAGGCGTCTTCGGCCGCCGGAGCCGACGCTGTCGGCGCGTGCCCGCGAGAGAGCGCCGCGCGGATCGAGACATGCCATTCCTGAAGGTCGGCGGCCTGCCAGACAAGTTGTACGAAGCGTGCGCCAGGACGCAGGGCGCGTGCGATGTTGGCGAACGCGGCGACCGGGTCGGAGAAGAACATCGTGCCGAACCGACTGACGGCCAGGCTGAAGTGCTCCGGAGGGAAGACATGGTCCTGGGCGTCGGCCTGCACGAACCCGACATTGCGGAGCCCTTCCCCCTCTGCCTGTTCGCGGGCCCGCGCCAGCATCGGCCCCGAGACGTCGATGCCGAGCGCGGTACCCGGCGAGGCGGCCCGGGCCGCGTCCCGGGTGGTCCGGCCGGTGCCGCACCCGATGTCCAGGACATGATCGCCGGGCTGGACGCCGAGCGCCTCCCACAGCCGCTCGTGATAGCGAGCGAGCTCCGCGTCGTAGTCGAACAAGGTGGCCGCCTCCTCACGCCGCCGGGCCGTCGCGCAGCACGCCCCGCACGGTGTCGAGCCGTACGCCCGGGTCCACCTCCGGCAGCCACCAGGTCGCGCCCGCCCTCGCGTACGGTCCGGGGTCGACGCCGACCGGCAGCCCGACGGTGATGTCGTACGACGCCATCTCACCCCGGCGCAGTTCGGTGAGAGTACTGACGACCTCGGCGAGCTGGTCCGGGTGCTCCAGATTGGCCGGGAAGAAGCCGTCGAGCCGGGCGGCACGCCGGATCGGCCTGGCGTGGCCCGGGAATCCCGCGGCCCACACCGGCACGCCCGGCCGCTGGACCGGCCGCGGCAGGAAGGTGATGTCGTCGACGGTGTAGTGCTCGCCCCGATGGCGCACCGGCTCTCCCGACCAGGCGGCGGCCAGGACGGCCAGGGACTCGTCGAGCATCCTCCCGCGCCGCCGGTCGTCGAGCTCCTCGCCGGTCCTGGACAGTTCACCGGCGAACCGGTCGCTGCCCAGACCGACGCCGAGGGTCAGACGTCCGTCGCTGAGCAGGTCCAGCGCGGCCGTCTCCCGAGCGACCTTGGCCGGTCGTCTGCGGGCAGGCACGCACACCATGGGGCCGAGCCGGATCCGCTCGGTCGCCGTCGCGACGGCCGCCAACGCGATCCACGGGTCGCCGACCTGCCGGACGGGCGCACGCCAGCACAGCTGATCCCACACGAAGCAGCCGTCCCACCCGGCTTCCTCCGCGTCGGCGGCGAGCTGTGCGACCACCCGCGGATCGGCGAGTTCGTCGAAGAGCGGCAGCCACAGCGCCGAGCGCAGCCGGTTCATGAGAGGCCTTCTTCCGTGTGCCGCACCAGCGCCGACACGAAGTCGTCCCACACCGGCCTCGGCAGGTCATGTCCCGCCCCCTTGAGGACGAGCAGGTTTGCACCGGGGATCGCGTCGCGCAGCGCCTCTCCGTGCGGCAGCGGCAGCAGGGGGTCGTGGTCGCCGTGGACGACGAGCGTCGGCGTCACGATGTCACCGAAGCCCCCTCGCGCCGGACCGTCGAGCTCGATGGAGTAGTGGTTGACGAGGGTCGACGCGTAGTTCCTGGCGCGCGCCACGTCCTGTTCGACCAACGCGCGGATCGTGCCCTCGTCGAAGTGGGGGGAGCCACCGGCGTAGGCCCTTGCGCCGGCGACCACATGGTCGACGACCTCGGCCGCGTCGGAGGTGTCCGGCTGGGGCGTCATGGCCAGGTCGCTCGACGGCGGCGGCAGGTCGTCCGCACCGGTGGAGGTCGACACGAACGTCAGCGACGCGACTCGCTCGGGATGGTCGACGCCGAGGACGAGCCCGATCCCGCCGAACATCGACTGACAGACCAGATGGGCGCGTTCGACGCCCAGGGCGTCCTGGATGCCGAGCACGTCCCGGGCCAGGTCCGTGAGGGAGTAGCCCGGCTGTCCCGCCGGGTAGCAGGTGGACCGGCCGGTGTCGCGGTGGTCGTAGCGGATCACGAACCGCCCACGGGCGGCGATCCGTTCGCACAGGTCCGCTTCCCACCACAGCATCGAGGCAGCCGCTCCGGCGATCAGCACGATCGCCGGGTTCGTGCGGTCCCCGAAGGCCTCGGTGCACAGCTCGACGCCGTTGATCTCCAGTAGCCGTTCGCCCTGAGGCTGATGTGAGGTCATGTCGCCACGCTAGATTCGCCACTCCATTGTGAAAAGCGATGATTTCCGATCGCCTCGATCGTTCATGCAAATGGACCTCGCTACTCTGGAACGCGTGAGCAATGTCGAACTGCGCCATGTGGCGGCGATGGCCGCCATCGCCGAGGAGGGCTCGTTCGGGCGGGCGGCCGCGCGCCTCGGGTACACCCAGTCGACGGTGAGCCAGCAGATCGCCGCGCTGGAAAGGGCCGTCGACGGCCCGGTGTTCGAGCGACCGGGAGGCCCCCGACCCGTGCGGCTCACTCCGCTCGGCAGCGTGGTGCTGGAGCACGGGCGCGCACTGCTGGCCAAGGCGCAGGCCCTGGCCGACGCCGTGGACCGGTTCAAGGCGGGCGACGGCCGGATCGACATCGGCACGTTCCAGAGCGTGTCCAACGTGATCCTGCCGTTTGTCGTAAGCCGGCTGCGCGACGAGCACCCCGGCTGCGACATCAGGCTGTCCGAGGCAGAGCCCGAGCAGCCGCAGATCGGCGACCTCGACCTGCTCTTCTACGACGGCCGTATCGAAGGAGACGTCGAGCACCGCAAGCTGCTCGACGACCCCTACCTGCTGGTGGCCAGGGCCGACACCTTCCCCGAGGGACCGGTCCCGCTGGAACGGCTGGACGGGGTACCGATGGTGGCCTGGCCGCTGACCTGCGATCAGCCCTTGATGGAGCAGGCGATCGCCCGAGGCGGCGCCCGTCCACGGGTCGTGTTCCGAACCGCGGTCAACGACACCCTGTTGTCGATGGTGCGGGCCGGCCTCGGATCGGCGGTGCTGCC
This sequence comes from Streptomyces sp. NPDC048420, assembly GCF_040651535.1. Classification (NCBI taxonomy): domain Bacteria; kingdom Bacillati; phylum Actinomycetota; class Actinomycetes; order Kitasatosporales; family Streptomycetaceae; genus Streptomyces; species Streptomyces sp. NPDC048420. Next base: position 87,207 of record NZ_JBEZKG010000015.1, on the reverse strand, counting down.
GTGGCTCGCCGTCCGCGGCGCCGAGATCGCGTCCGACGACCGGCTCCGCATCCACGAGCTGCGCCCGGCCCTGCCGGCGCGGGAGGTCTACCTGCACTGGCGGGCCGGCCGGATCCACTCGCCACTTGCCGCCCGCGCCGTCCAGATCGCCGTGCAGGTCGCGGCGGACCTCGTGCCGCCGACGTCCGGTGCAGGAGCCAGATGAGACCTGGGTTCCGGCACCTCGCCCCCGGGGCGACCTGTACGACCATGGCGGCGCTCACGACCGACAGGCCGACGGCGACACCCTCCACGGCGGACGAGGGCCCCTTTGGAGGACCCGCAGCCCAGTACACATAGGGCATCCGGCCATGGACAGCCGTGTCCGAGCCGGTGACCGTCAACCCGTTCAAGCCTCCCGGTCGCCTGCGAGAAGCCGGACCGAGCCCGATTCCAGGGCGACGCCGAGGCGCCGGCCTCCTACGAGCACCCGCACTTGGGGCGCTGGCCCGCCGTCGCCACCCGCGAAGACGGCGCCGGCCGCGTCACCTGCGTGGCCAATGTCCCCGGTCGTGGCCTCGCCCGGTCACTGGCCGCCTGGATGGCGCCCGGCCCCCGAGGCGGCTGGCGGGACCTGCCCGAGTCCGTGAGGTCACGACCGGAACCTCACTGGAAAGGCGTCACGTCCACGTCGTCCACAACTGGAGCTAGGAGCCCCGACGGGTCCCGTCCCCGGTGCACCTGTCCGACGTCCTGAGCGGCGACGGCATCCCGGCCGGTGCGGAGGTGGACCTGGGCCCGTGGGACGTCCGGGTCCTCGTCGTCGAGGGCGACGGCACCGCCCCGGACGCCTGAGCGGGCGTCTGTTTCTGACCGGGTCGCCGGACGGCCCTACGGCGCAGTGCACCGCTCCGGCGACCGAAGCCCCCGCGCACCACGGTGATCGTTCTTGAAGGAGGAGTTATGCAGAGAAGAACCCTGGGAAGGGCCCTGGGCACCTTCGGCGCGGCGGCCGCGCTGCCGGCCATCCCCGCGTCCGGCGCACAGGCGTACGACCCGACCGGCGGGATCCGGCACACCTTCGAGCACTGGGGCGGCGGGGCCAACACCCGCTACGCCATCGCCGACGACCCGCTGAAGTTCTTCCGCGGCACGCAGACCGGCATGTCCGTCGGCTCACTCCCGGTCGTCGCCGGGTCCCGTCCGCTCGTGGGCGGCGGCAGCCCGGTCCTGGTCCGGCTGCCCGACGGGCGTCTCGTCTGCAACGCGGCGAACAGCGGCGACGTGTGGGGCAACGAGAGCGGCCGCAGCGACGGTGTGTGGACGGAGTACCAGACGACCTCGCCGGCCGGCTACAGCCGCAACCTCCAGTACGTCGACAGCACCGGCCGCGTGGCGATCCTCAACAACCAGGGCACCTTCACGATCGCCTGTGCCGAGGTCGACCTCGGGGACTCGGCCGGTACCTACTACCGGCTCGTCAACCGCAGGACCGGCCAGGTGATCGGCACCGGGAACAAGACCAACGAGGGCAGACCTCGGCAACGGGAACACGCCGGACGTGGTCCTGGAGGACACCGGCGCCGCGGCCGACCCGGAGACCCAGTACTGGCACGTGGTGACCGAGCCGAACAGCGGAACGACCCTGCTGAACAGGTCGGGCGGACGCGCGGCGGCCATCTGGACGGGCAACGCCACGGTCGGTCAGCGCATCGGCCAGTGGGTCGACGACAGTGCGACGGGAAGCTGGAACCTCGTGAAGACGTCCGACGGCTACTACAAGCTGCAGGCCGTCAAGAACACGAGTGTCTACCTGACCGGGGCGTCCGCGGGAGCGCCGCTGACCCTCCAGAAGCGGCCGACGACGGCTCACAGGAGTGGAAGCTCGTCTGCTAGGCCTGCTGCCTTCCAGATTCCGACGGGGGCAGCGGTCAGGGTCGGGCGATGACGCCGGACCCCCACCGGGCCCGGTCCCGGGGGAACTCCGTTCGCCCGCCCGTCGACCCGAACGGCGCAGGTCGACCGGATCACGGAGCTGGCCGCGGCGCGCACGAGGCGGCCGACGGGATCGGGGGGCGGCTGTGCGGGACGTACGTCCGCAACGCGTGCACGGCCGGTTGGGCTTCGTCGCTTCGTGAGGCAGTCATTCCTGAGTGACCGCGTAACCGGCCACAGACGGCCATCGAACCGTCAACAGGACGGATTCCTCTTCCGCAAACCACGAATGGTCGACTCCGCGACCCCAGACGACATAATCTCCCTGCTTTTCGAGAACAATGCTGCGGCCTGGAAAGTCCACACGAAACCGGCCGCTGATGAGGACCAGGAGGGCAGTGCGCTCTTCCCCTCGCACCCATTCCAGCCGCTCATCGCCACGTGGATGAATACCCCATTTGACCTCCACCGCCTGGGTGTGCCGAGGGTCACTGACCTCCTTGAAGTGGCCTAGTATCCATCCTCGGTCCAACGGGGCGTCGTGGCCCGCATTCCCTACGTAAATGCCGTCGTTCATGAAAGAGAATCTTACAGGCGGCTCGCTGAATCACGGTGCGAAAAATGTCTCGGTCAATTACGTACCAAAATGTCTGCGAGTATCCCGGGCATGACCTAATGAGCTCGTGCATGATTGGTCTTCATGCGGGCAATGCCGTGCTCGACGCGGATGCGGCGTGAGGAGTGCGCTGTGCGCTGGTGTCATCACGCGTCCGCCAGTCTGAGCCCGCGCAGCTTCCGGGTTCGGTCGGGCTGCAGAACAGTACCCGGCCGTCCTCGTCCGTGACCACCATGGATTTGACCCAGCAGGTCTTCGGCATGGCGGAGGGCCTGCTGAACTACACCGAGACGGACGCGCCGGAGCAGGTCGTCCTGCACACACAGGGCCGTCCGTTGTCCCCCGACGACGAACTGCGCATCGTCGACGAGGACGACCGGGACGTCCCGCCCGGCACCCCCGGACTGCTCCTCACCCGCGGCCCCTGCACCCTGCGCGGCTACTACAAGGCAGCCGCCCACAACGCCACCGCGTTCACCGCCGACGGCCACTACCGCACCGGCGACCTCGTCAGGCGCACCCCCACCGGCCACCTTGTCGTCGAGGGGCGGGTGAAGGAGCAGATCAACCGGGGCGGCGACAAGGTGGCCGCCGCCGAGGTCGAGGAACAACTCGTCCACCACCCGGCAGTCCTGGACACCGCCGTCGTACCCGTCCCGGACGACCTGCTCGGCGAGCGCACCTGTGCCTTCGTCGTCCCCAGGCCCGGAACCGCCGCCCCCGACAGGAACGAGGCGGCCGTCTTCCTCCGCGAACGCGGACTGGCCCCCTACAAGATCCCCGACCGGGTCGAGAGCGTCGACGCCCTCCCGGTGACGGCCGTCGGCAAGCCCGACAAGAAGGCACTGACGGCGCTGGCGCGCGAATTCGCGACCGAGGGCGCGCGGCGCAACGAAGGGAACTCCCGTTCATGACCGGCATGACCGACCCTCGACGGACCGCCCTGCTGTCGGACCCGGCTCGTACGTCCGGGCCTCCGTCCGAGTCCGGGACCTCCCGGATTCCCCTCACTTCCCGGACCCCTTGGGCCTCCTGGGCCGACGCCCTGCCCGCACACGGTCCTGAGCACACCGTCGAGTCCCCTGGGGACCCTGCGGAGGCAGCGGTCCGGCTCGCGCGCGCCGGGCTCGGCGACGAGTACGTCGTCTACGAGCGCGCCGGCGTCTGGCACTACGCCTGCGGACCCGCGGCGACCGTCACCCTGGACGCCGAAGGGATCACCGCACGCTGCGGCGACCGCTCCGTGACCCGGCCCCTCGACGCGGCACCGATGTGGCAGATCGCGGAAGCTCTGGCCCAAGTGCCGTACCGGGACTGGCGGGTGTACGGCTGGGCGGCCTTCGAACTGGCCCACCTGCTGCACCCAGACACAGGGGACACGGGACGAGACCCGCTGCTCCACCTCATGCTGGCCACGACAGAGGTCGCCCTCCCCCCCGGGCACGGCACGCATCCGGACAGCGGATCCGGAACACCTGCGCCTCATGGCCAAGGCCCTGGCCGGTCCGACCGGGCCGGTCGGCGACGGCCCGGACGACGTGGAGGGGCTGCTGGGGTCAGGGGAGGGAACGTACCGGCACGCCGTCACCCGCACCGTGGCGGACATCCGGGCCGGCCTCCTCCAGAAGGCCGTACTGTCCCGGCCCCTGCCGCTGCCCGCGCACACGGCTCACGACCTGCCCGCCACCTACCTGGCGGGCCGCCGCGCCAACACCCCCGCGCGGTCCTTCCTGTTGGACCTGGGCGGCTGGCGGACGGCGGGTTTCAGCCCCGAGACCGTGGTGGAGGTCGAGGGGGGGTACCCGCCGCGTCTCCACCCAGCCGCTCGCCGGTACCCGCGCCCTCGCCTCCCACCCCGAGGAGACCGCGCGGCTCCGCGCCGACCTGCTCGCCGACCCCAAGGAGATCCATGAACACGCCCTCTCCGTCCGCCTCGCTGTCGACGAACTCACCGGCATCTGCCGGCCGGGCACAGTCGTGGTCGAGGAGTTCATGACGGTCCGGGAACGCGGTTCGGTGCAGCACCTCGCCTCGCGCGCCACGGGACGCCTGGGCGACGACCAAGGCCCCTGGGACGCGTTCGCGGCGCTGTTCCCCGCGATCACCGCGACCGGCTGCCCGAAGCCGGAGGCCCTGCGCACGATCAGCCGGTACGAGAACGAACCTCGCGGCCTGTACGCCGGAGCCGTGTTCACCGCCGACGACCAGGGCTCTCTCGACGCGGCGCTCGTCCTGCGCACCGTGTTCCAGCGCGACGGCCGCACCTGGCTGCGGGCGGGAGCCGGAGTGATGGGCCAGTCGACGCCGGAACGGGAATGGGAGGAGACCTGCGAGAAGCTCCGCAGCGTGGCTCCGCATCTGCGCCCCGGCTCCGGCATGGGGGCTTCGGAGCCACGATGAGCGATCAGGTGACGGTGGGCGATGCCGGCCTGGCGGCCTTCGCGGCGGACCAACAGCGGCGGACCGCGCCTCACAGACCGGACCAGCCCGCCCGGATGGTCGAGCACGGCGACCTGGGCGACCATTCCGCCGACGCCGATCCCCGCGAGGTGCGCGGGCCTCCCGCCGAGCGCGTCGGCAAGGGCTGCCGCGTCGGCGGCGAGGTCGCGCAGATGTAGCCGGGCGCCTCAGGGTCCCTCGTGGTCGACTCCCCGCTGTCGCGCAGGTCGCGTAGCGCACCACACGGCGCCCGCCGGCGGCGAGCCGCTCGCACAGCGCGTCGGGCCAGGAGAGCATCGTCGTCCCGCCCGCGAGCAGGACGAGCGGGGCGTCCTCCGCACCGAACGACTCGATACCCAAGTCGATCCCATTGACATTGCTGTGGTCATCGGGTCACCCCAGCACCTCGTAGGTCAGGTGGGTCGCGGTCGACGTCGGGATCACGCTTCGCTGCACCAGCGTGCGCGGTGCTCCACCGGTGAACAGTGGTGTCCCGGCGCCCAGCACGACGGGCGCGAGGTGCAGCGTCAGCACGTCGACCAGCCCGGCCTCCAGCGCCGAGCGGACCGTGGCGCCGCCGCCCATGAGGATGACGTCGAGGTCCTTGCCGCTGTCCGAGGACGCCGTCTCGGCTCGCTCGCGCGCGACGGTGACGGCGTCGGGCAGACCGGTGGTGACGAACGTCCAATCGAGGTTCGCTGTCCGCACCGACCCGGGGAGCGAGCTCGTCACGACGACGAACGCGGGCTTACCGACCTCCCCTGCGCCGTAGCCGACGGTGTCGTCCCAGCCGTTCGGCCCGTCGACCACGTCGAAAAGGTGCCGGCCGAGGACGACGGCGCCCGAGCGGACGGTCCCCTCGCGCAGAAGTCGACGGTCGTCGGGGTCGTCGGAGAACGCCCACGTGTGCAGGGCCTCGCCGCCGGTGCCCAGGCCGTTGTCCGGGCCGGGGTCGGGTCCGGTGACGAAGCCGTCGAGAGAGACCGAGATGTCGGCGATGATGCGAGTCATGCCAAGGTAGACCCGATCCACCGCCCGAACTCATCGCTCGGTCCCGTGATGGCGCCGCGGCCGCACCCACAGCCCGTGCGCGTGTGGCCGAGGGTCACAAGACCCGCCGAGCCATGAAGGCGCTCCTCAAGCCCTGACCCGAAAGCCTTCAGCGGCTGAGCCGCGCCAGGCACCATCGACAAGCCGGCGGATCCATCCCGTCGCCGCGGCGGTGGTGCGGCGCGGAACCAGGGTGGGGGAGGGCTTGACCTGGGCGGACGGCCTACGGCGGTCCGCGATCCGTTCCAGCAACAGGCGCGCGGCGTTGTCGCCCATCGCGCGGCCCACCTGGTCGACGCTGGTGAGCGAGATGGGTCCGAGCGCGACGAACGTCGTGTTGTCGTAGCCGGCCACCGAGATGTCCCCGGGGACGGTGAGCCCGGCTTCGGCGACCGCCTCCAGCACGCCCATGGCGACGACGTCCTCTCCGGCGAACACGGCGGTGGGCCGCTTGGGGCGTGCGAGCGGTTCCTGAGCGCCCCGGTATCCGCCCTCCGGGGTGTAGCTGGTGGAGACGATGTCGATCTCCTCCGCGAGGGCGTGGTCCCGCATCGCGCGCCGATACCCTTCGGCGCGCTGCGCGTTGGGCATCTCCTGGATGCGTGTCGGGTCGGTCTCGTGGTGCTCGATGTGGGGCGATCCGACGGTGCCCGAGGGCGGCGAGGTGGCCGACGACCAGGGCGGCCCCGGTCAGATCGTCGTCCGTGACGGTGTCGTACGCCGCGGAGGCCCCGGGCCGGACCACCACCACGGTCGGCACGCGCGAGGCGACGTGTTCCAGATGGGAGCGCGGTGAGACGGGCGCGACCAGGACGAGGCCGTCCATGCCGCGGTCGATCAGCGCCTCGGTGACCCGGCTGGTGACGCCGTCGAGGATCTCGGGGAAGAAGGGGTTGCGGATGCCGGGCAGCATCACACCGATGGTGTACGTCTGCCCGCGCAGCCCTCGCGGGTGACCTCTGGCAGAGGCCGTTGCCTGGAGGGGAGGGGCGAGCCGGGGCCGGTTTCGCCGTCATGTGCGAGCAACCGGCCCACTGCTGGATGACCCGGCACATGGTCGCCGCCTCACCGGCGTAGCCACCGGCAGCCGCGTGCAGCGGTTTGTCCCCCGCCCCGTGCACACCGCGAGGCACACTGTTTCAGCCCTCAACGCCCCACCCGTACAGGGAAGATGGCCCCTCACAGGCTTCGGTACAGGCTTTACGGACTGGCAGGCGTGCCCCCACGCGCCCAGTACCCCCTACACCGCCGCCGACCAGCCATTGCGCCGTGACACCGAGCGCAACCGGGAGCGGAGCATCGCCGCCGCGCACCGTATTCGCGCGGGACGGCCAACGCCGGCGTCGTCAACGCCACCGGCGACGCCGCACCGGTCGCCTGGCGCCGCATCGTCGCCCTGCTCGTCCAGTCCCTCGAGACCCCGGTCGCACGCCCCCTGCCCGCCTCGCCCGAACATGGCGCTGTAGGTAGAGCCATGGTCCACGCCAGCCCGACGGGCCTCGCCGCACGCGGAACCGCGTCCGCGGTAACCACTGACCTCCAACTCCGGAACCACACACCGCAGCGCACTGAGACGCGACACACAACAGCAGCAAGTGCCTGCTCCTGATCCTCGTGGGGGGCGTTCCGCGAGCGCGCCAAAATCTGTCGACAAGCACATGTGCGATGGAGAGAATCCGGGGCCATGGTCTCTGTCATCGAACCCGCGCTTCCGGAGCTCAGGGCACGTCGCCCCGATCTGGCGGCAAGCCGGTGAGAGGCGCTGGGTTCCCCGTGCTGTGGCTCTGCGGTCCGCCAGGAGTCGGTAAGACCACGGTTGCCTGGGAGGTGTACTCCCACCTCATACGGGCGGGGATCGAGAGCGGTTTCGTCGACATCGACCAGTTGGGGATCTGCTACCCCGAGCCTGCGGGGGATCCAGGGCGGCACCGTATGAAGGCACGCAATGTTGATGCGGTGGTGACCGGTTTCCGGGCGGCAGGCGCCCGGTGTCTCGTGGTTTCGGGTGTCGTCGATCCCGCCTGCGGAGTGCACGTCGACCAGATTCCGCAGGCCGCGGTGACGGTCTGCCGCCTGCGTGCCGACCGGGAGGTGCTTCGGCAGCGGTTCACCGGTCGCGGCGGTCCTGCCGAGTTGGTCGACGAGGTGCTGCGGGAGGCCGACGCCCTGGACGCGAGCACCTTCGCGGATGCCTGCGTCGACACCAGCGGATTGCTGGTGAACGAGGTGGTGCGGCATGTTGGGGAGCGAACCGGTGGATGGCCGGCCTCGGCTCTCGGCCGGTCAGCTGACGGGCCCGAACCGGCAGTGGTCAGCGCTGCGGGCAGGAGCTCAGCCTTGGCGCAGGCGGCGCCTTCCGCTGATCTTCCGGTTCTGTGGCTGTGCGGCGCCACCGGCGTCGGCAAGTCGACGGTCGGCTTCGAGGTCTACCGAAGAGTCCTGGGCGCTGGTGTAACCGCCGCGTATCTCGACCTCGACCAGCTCGGCTTCTACCGCTCGGTTCCGGACGATCCCGCCAACCACCGAGTCAAGGCCCGCAACCTGGCCGCGGTGTGGCGGACTTATCGTGAGGCCGGGGCCCAGTGTTTGATCATGTCCGGCCCGGTCGAGGACGAGGCCACGGTCACGGCGTACTCCGACGCGCTGCCTGCGGCCGAGCTCACGCTGTGCCGACTGCACGCCGGACGGCAGCACCTGACGGAACGCATCATGTCCCGTGGACAAGGCGGAAGTTGGGCCCAACCGGGCGACCCCTTGCGGGGGCAGTCCGTCACACGCCTGCTCCACGTCGCCGATCAGGCGGTGGCATCGGCCGCCAGTCTGGAAGATGCCGGGATGGGTGATCTGCGCATCGACACCGACGGATATACAGTCCAACAGGTAGCCGATGCGATCACTGCCGATGCCGTCTTGCCAGAGCTGTGAACCTGGTGATTTCGCCCTGGAGAACGCCCGGCATAGCCGCCGCCCCGCTGAGGGTTGCGGGCCATACCGTTGGTGACGCCCACGAGATCAGGGGACGACCGCCGGCCTGCTCGGAGCGCGTCCGTGGGCCCGCCACCCGCCGCCGTCGGGGTCGAGGAACCGGCGGTGGTCGATGCCCGGGCGCGCCGGCCACCGGCCCACGGCGCGCTTGCTGATCCGACTCCCTGGTCTGCGAGTTCGAGGGTGATCCGGCGGGCGGACCTTGCCCCGCGTCGTGCGTGTCGTACCGGTTGTTCCATCGGGACAGGCATGCCCGGGAAGGACCGGCGTCCCCGGTGGGGTTGTGCGCGGGACGGGTGAGTCAGGGCTCCACGAGCCTTCGGTGTCCCTCGATGTTCAAGGGAGGGTTCGCATCTGTCACCGGAGCACCTCGGTGCTGAGGGTGGTCGCAGCGAGGACGGGGCCGACGGCGGCGCCCACGTTGAGCGCCGCTGTCGCGTACGAGCCGGCCATGGTGGGGGGCTCCCGCGGCCTCGTAGGGGACCCGCGTGATCAGCGTGCTGCCCAGCGCGAACGACAGGGCGCCCTGAACGAACACGAGGATGAACAGGGCGACCGGCTCGTTGGCCAGCATCGCCAGGGCCGGCCAGCCAATGAGCAGCAACGGACCGCCGACTGCGATGACCGGACCGGGACGCCGGTCGGACAGCCGCCCGGCGAGGGTGACGCCCACGAAGGAACCGGCCCCGAAGAGCACAAGAGCGGCAGAGATCCACAACTTGCCCAGCCCCGCGCTGTCGGTCACCACGGGGGCGAGGAAGGTGAGGCTTCCGAACGTCGCCGTGTTCACCAGCGCACCGAGCATCATCACCAGGATCAGCTTTGGCCTGGTGAGCTGAGCGAGCTCGGCTCGCAAGGCTGGCCTGCCCGTGGCCTCATCCTCAGCACGTCCTGCTGGGATTCCCTTCAGGACGGAGAACGTGGTGACCCAACCCGGTAGGGGGCTGCACGGCCAGGCGGTGGAGGAGCTGGGCCGGCGCATCATCCGCGGCGACTACCCGCCGGGTTCCGTCGTGGACCCGGTCAAGTTCGAGACCGAACTCGGCGTCAGCAAGACCGTCGTGCGCGAGGCGATGCGTGTGCTGGCCGCCAAGGGTCTGCTGGAGTCGAAGCAGAAACGCGGTACGACCATCCGGCCCCGCGTCGACTGGAACCGGCTCGACAGCGACCTGCTGCGCCGGCAGGGCAGCAGCGCCCCCACCGACGGGTTCCTGGAGGACCTCGCCGAGGTCCGCGCGATCGTCGAACCCGCCGGAGCCCGGCTCGCCGCGGCCCGCCGCACGCCCGCCGACCTGGACGCGCTGCGGCAGGCGCTCGACGCGAGGGCGGCGGCCGGCACGGACGCGGAGGCGATGGTCGAGGCCGACCTGGCCTTCCACCGCGCCCTGCTGGAGGGGCACACAACGAACTGCTCAGCCGGATGGAGGTCGTCATCGAGGCCGGTCTGCGCGTGCGCGACCGGATCGTGCACGGCGCCCGGCACTTCTCCGACTCCATCCCCGTGCACCAGGAACTGCTCGACGCGGTCGAGGCGGGCGATCCGGACGCGGCGGCGGTCGCCGTGGACTCCCTGCTCGCCCGGGCGTCCCACGACCTGGCCGCCGTACAGGCCCGGCAAGACCGCGACGACATCGCGACCGCCCCGCTCCCCGAGGAAACTCCTTGAAGATAGCCGGACTTGAGACGTTCCTGGTGGCTCCGCGCTGGCTGTTCCTGCGCATCGCCTCCGACGAGGGAGTCACCGGATGGGGCGAGCCCGTGATCGAGGGCCGCGCCGAGACCGTACGCGCAGCCGTTCACGAACTGGCCGACTACCTTGTCGGCCGGGACCCGCTGCGCATCGAGGACCACTGGCAGGCGCTCACCAAGGGCGGGTTCTACCGCGGCGGGCCCATCCTCTCCAGCGCCGTCGCCCGCATTGACCAGGACCTGTGGGACATCGCCGGCAAGACCTACGGCGTCCCCGTGCACCGCCTCCTCGGCGGCCCCGTACGGGACCGCGTCCGGATGTATGCCTGGATCGGCGGGGACCGGCCCAGCGAGGTCGCGGAGCTGGCCGAGGAACAGATGAAGGCGGGTTTCACCGCCGTGAAGATGAACGGCTCGGCCGAACTCGCGCCGATCGACACCCCGGCCCGCACCGCCGAGGTCGTCGCCCGTGTTGCCGCCGTCCGTGAGGTGCTGGGAGACAAGCGGGACATCGCCGTCGACTTCCACGGCCGGGCCTCCACCGCCATGTCACGCCGACTGCTGCCCCAACTGGAGCCGCTGCACCCGCTGTTCGTCGAGGAACCCGTCGCACCGGAACATGAGGAAGTAGGCCGCCATGTAGCGGCCCTTGGGCAGCTCGATGCGCTGACCGAGCGCGACGATGTTGTTCTTGGTACCAGCGGCCGAGGACGGGAAGACGTAGGGAACGCCGTCCACCACGACCTGGCCTGCCGGGAGTCCCTCGCCGGGGAACGTGTAGCCGGAACCGTCGTAGTCACCGCCGCGCGCGGAGGCGGTGTCGATGCCGTCGTTGTCGTAGAGGCTGTCGAGCGGGACAGGAACAGGAGCGCCCGGCAGCCCACACGCCGCTCCGCTGTTCGACTTCCTGAGCAGCTTGGGCGTGGGTCGCGGAGGCGAATGAAACAGCGGCCGAGGCAGCAACTCCCGCCGTCACACCGAGGACATGACGTCTTGGATACGTACTCATGGCGGCTCCTGGTCATCGGATGTCTTGATGATTTGAGAGGCACAGAGGAGTGTCAAATTGGAGCGCATGCTTATGAGTTGCATCAGAGGTCGGATGGCTGAGCTGTTCGCCGTCGCAGCGTGAAGTGGCGGACGGGTTGTCCACGGCCGATCTGGTGGGGCCGGTGTGGCCGCAACGTCTGGGAGGCACCGCCGCGGGGGGCGGCGGACCCGGTGGCGACCCGGACATCGGGAAGCGAGGTGAACGCACAGGCCGGGGCGTCAGCCGCGTCGGCGGGCCACCGCCCGGACAACAACTGCCCGAACCTGCCCCCGTCCTGCACCGCGACCGGGTGCAGCCCACTTCCCCGGGACCGCGCGGTGGGCCCGCCCCGTCGATCCCCGTCACGGAGACCGGCGACGTGCCCGGCAGCCCCACATACGTCCGCTGCGGCACCCGGCGAACACCCGCTCCGCGGCGGCCCGCACATCTCGATCGGCAACGGCCATTCCTCCCGCCCGGAACGACGCGCTGATGCTCACCTGCGCGTTCGAGGTCGGCAGCCGGCCGCCGCACGGCCCCCCGGCCTGGGCCGAACTCCCCGCAGGCGCCGCGAGCGCGGCCAACGCCGGCGCACACAGCAGCACGGTCACCGCGACAGCGGCCAACACCAGCCCGTGCTGCGTGGCCCGCCCGACAACGACGGGAAGCCGCTGCCGGGCCGGGCGCGGCGCCTCAGGGCGTCGCCGCGGCGAAGACGTGAAGGCCGTTGCGATCACATGAACCCCCGCAGAATCGAACATGTGAGGGTACGGCGCGGCACAGTCCTACCGGCCGGCCGGCGGCACAAGAATTGCTGATCTCCGACCCGCCGTACGAAGGCACTCCCAGGTGCGAAATACTCACCCGATGAGTCCACGCACTTCCCCGATCAGCCAGCCCATCACGATACGGAGGGCAATCGCGCGGGATGCCAAACGGCTCACGCGGATCGTGCGTGGCTCATCCGCCTACGAGGGCAAGTACGCAGCCGCGGTCGCGGGCTACCGGGTCGGCCCTGATTACATCGAGGCCCACCGCGCCTTCGTGGCCGTCGGTGCCGACGAGCACGGAGGCCGGGTCCTCGGGTTCTACTCGCTCGTCCTCGCTCCGCCGGAGCTCGACCTGCTGTTCGTCGCCGACGACGTGCAAGGACGGGGTATCGGACGGCTCCTCGTCGCGCACATGCAGTCCGAGGCTCGTGCCGCCGGGATCGACCGTCTCAAAGTTGTGTCGCACGTTCCCGCCGAGGACTTCTATCACCGTGTCGGCGCGGTGCGGACCGGGACCGTGCTCGCGAACCCGCCCGCCGTGCCGTGGGACCGTCCTGAATTCGAGTTTTGCATTTCCTCGGGATGACGTGGTGCCACCGGGCGCTCCGCTGAGCTCATGCGCCTGTGGATCGGGCTCGCCGCGGCCGTGTCCTCAACCCTTGCCCGGGCACACGTCCCGGTACGACGCGTCCGGAATGTACGTGTGCCACTCGGCCACTGACAGCGTCCTGTTCGTGTGGGCGCAGATCCAGGTGGCGGCGTAAGCGGGGGTCACCGGGTAGCGCTGCACCGGCGCGTGGCGGCTGGTGGCGTAGAGCGAGGTGCCGTCCGTCGAAAAGGCGAGGGAGGCGATGGCGTCGCCCGGTGTGGTGAGGCCGCTGCCGAGGGGCTGCCGGTTCGCGGTGTCCCAGAGCTGGAGGGTTCCGGAGTCTCCCGCGACGGCGAGGGTGGCGCCGTCGGGGCTGAAGGCGAGCGCGGCCACGGCTTCCGGGGCACCGCCTCCGACGGGGTCCGGGAAGGTGTTGGGCAGGACGCCGAGCCGGTGGTCGAGACTGCCGTCCCACAGGGCGACCCGGCCGGAGGCGTCACCGACCGCCACCCGGGAGCCGTCCGCGCTGAACGCCACCGCCTCCGTCTCCTGCCCGAGCCCCAGGGTCCGGGACGTGCTGCGGCCGGAGGGCGGGGCCGCCACCCGGTCGCCGCCGACGAGCAGGCCGCCGTCGGGGCGCAGTGCGAGGGCCGTGGTGCTGAGGTCTCCGAGATGGGCGGGTCTGCGGTGGCCCGACGTGTCCCACACCTCGGCGTCCGTCGTGCCGTCGGGGGTGTCGCGGACGGCCACGACTCGGCGTCCGCCGGGGCCCAGGGCGAGTTCCTCGACGGCGGCGGACGGTGAGGAGGGGGCCCCGAGGTCCAGCGTCGTCCGTATGCGGGCGCGGCGGACGTCCCACAGCGTCAGCGGCTGTGCCGAGGTGCCGCGGCCCAGCGCGGAGAGGCCGTAGGCGAGGGTCGTGCCGTCCGTGCCGAACGCCATCAGCGGCTGGGTGTCCGCGGCCGTCACCGGCCCGGCGCCGTCGGCGGGCACGGGGAACGCGGCGGTGGGAAGGGTGTGCAGGGTATGGCCGGTGGCGGGGTCCAGGAGCCGGAAGACGTAGCCGTCGGGCCGCTGTTCGGCGGTGGCGAGCGTACGGCCGTCGGGGCTGAGCAGTGTGTCGGCCAGTGCCGTGTCCCGCCAGGCGGCGGTGACGGCCGGACCCAGGTCGAGGGTGTGGACCGTGCCCCCTTCCAGATAGCGCAGTGCGGATCCGTGCGGGTCCCAGGCGAGGTCGCCCCGTATGCGGCGGCCGTCGAGGGAGTGGCGGAAGACGGGGGTGTCGGGTGCGGACAGGCGCCAGACGGTGAGTTGTGCCGGGCCGGCGGCGGCGAGGAAGGTGCCGTCCGCGCTGAACGCGACGGACTCGGAGTCAGGGGCGTCGAGGGTGGCGGCCTCCCGGCCGGACGCGATGTCCCACACCCGCACGTCCGCGCCGGAGACCACCGCGAGCCGGTGTCCGCCGGAGTCGAACATGAGACGGGAGGTGTCGTCGCCGCAGCTGCCCGCCCCCGGGTTGTTCGTCCAATCGCCGGACAGCGTACGGTCATTGGCCGTGTCGTGGATCTGGACGGCGCCGCGGGTGGGGCAGACGGCGACCAGGCGGCCGTCCGCCGTGGTGGCCACGTTCGTCTCGGCTCCCGCCGACGCCCGGAACAGTGGCCGGCCGTCCGCGAGGGCGCGCAGCTCGACGCGCGGTTCGTCGACGGAAGTGAGCAGATAGGCGTCGGCAGCGGCGTCGAAGGTGGCGATCTCCGCACCCGCGTCCATCTCCGCCCCCGCGTCCATCTCCGCCCCCGCGTCCATCTCCGCCCCGGCGTCACTCTCCACACCCGCGTCACTCTCCACACCCGCGTCACTCTCCGCACCCGCGTCATTCGCCGCGGTTCCGGTCCACCGGCCGGTGGCCAGGTTCCACAGCCGTACGCCCTGGTCGTCGTCGAGGGCCAGGACCTTCCCGTCGCGGCTCGCCGCCTCGATGCTCAGGCTGCCGACGGGCAGCCGACCGGAGGCGATCGCCCGGTGGGTGACGGTGTTCCAGGTGTGCCAGGTGCGGCCGCTGACGCTCAGCAGGACCCGTCCCGAGCGGACGAGGAACCGTTGGGCACTGCCGCCCCCGGGCCCGGGATCCGTGAACGCGTCGCGCTCGGGCTGGGTCGGTGCGGCGAGCAGTGCCGCCCGGCTCTCGGGGAGCGCGGCGATCCGCCAGGCGGCCAGACCCAGCAGCATGGCGGTGCGGGGATCGGTGGTGCGCATGCTGTCGGCCACCTCGGCGACCCGCTGGGCGGCCGCGGCCCGCTCCTGCTGCAGCTCGGTGTCGTGCTGCTGCCAGGCGACCAGCCCGATCACCAGCGCGACCGCGAGCAGCGCGGCGGCGGCGGTGACCAGCCGCCGGGTTCTTCGCCGGGTACGGCTCACCGCGTGCCGCTCTTCGTCGCGGGACCGCACGGCAGCGGTCAGGAACGCGCGTTCGGGAGCGGTGAGGGCCTGACGCCATCCGGTTCCCGGCGTCCCGAACAGCTCCACCGCCCGCTCCAGCCGCACCCCGCGGTACAGAGCCCCTCCGTCACGTCCCAGGTCCAGCCATGCCCGAACGTCCTCGCCGAGGCGCCGATGGGCGATCAGCCGCCCCCGGTTCTCGTCGATCCACCGGCCGAGCCGCGGCCAGCCGCTGATGAGCGCCTCATGGGCGAGTTCGACCGTGTCGCCGTCGAGGGCGAGCAGCCGGGCGGCGGCCAGCCGCTCGACGACGGCCGGGAGTTCGGGGTCGCCCCAGTCGTCCAGTTCCGCGCGCGTGACCGAGCGCCGGGTGTCGGGTACCCCCTCGCCGGGCGTGATCAACCGCAGCAGCAGTCTCTGCGCGATGTCCGCCTGGCCGGGTGACAGCGCTCCGTACGCGTTTTCCGCGGTCGCGGCGATCGCGCCCTGGACACCGCCGGCCGCCTCGTACGCGGCGAGGGTGAGGATACGGCCGCGCCGGCGCCGCCAGGTCTCCAGCAGGGCGTGCGAGAGCATGGGCAGCGCGCCGGGCCGGCCGACGACTTCCTCGACGATCCGGGCGGTCAGCTCACGTTCGACGACGAGCCCTGCGACGGTGGCGGGCCCGGTGACCGCCTCCCGCAGTTCGGTCGCGGACATCGGCCCGATCAGCAGCCCGCAGTGGCGCAGCACGTCGGCGAGCCCGGGGTGGTCGGCGCACTGCCCGTAGAAGTCGGCCCGCATGGCGATCACCACGTGCAGCCGGGAGTCCGGCTCCGTGGCCGCCAGCAGCAGGTCGATGAACCGGGTGCGCTCGGCGCGGTCCCGGCAGATCGTGAAGACCTCCTCGAACTGGTCGACGATCAGCCAGCTGTCGGGGTCGCCGTCCCCGGGCGTCAGCAGGTGGCCGTAGGTGGCGGCGGGCGTCTCACCCGGTGTGAGGATCCGTACGACCGCGGGGCGCCCGCGCTCCCCGGCGGCCTCCTGGACGGCGGGGATCAGGCCCGCCCGCAGCAGCGACGACTTGCCGCTGCCGGACCCGCCGAACACGGCGGCGAACCGGCGCTCGCACACGAGGCCGAGCAGCTCGGTGACGAGCCGCTCGCGCCCGAAGAAGAGCTTGCGGTCGTCGGGTTCGAAGCGGGCGAGGCCGCGGTACGGCGAGGTGGCGTCACCGTGGGGTTCGGTGGGGGACGCTTCCCGCGTCTCTGCGGCCTCCTCGGCAGCCGCGCTGCGGCGCGGTTCCCACACCTCCGGGTCGCCGTCGCACGCCTCCACGTAGGCGCGGACCACAGCGGCCGAGGGCAGCCGCTCACCCGCGGCGGCGCGGGAGAGCGCGGACACCGACAGGCCCGTGCGCTGGGCCATCGCGCGGTATGAGGGACTGCCCGCCTTTTGCCGCAGCAGGCGCAGTTCATGGGCGAACAGCTGCACCGGACCGGCGCCTGGATCGACCGGACGTTCTGGACGACCCAATGGAACTCCCGGGAAATCCCCTTAAAAACAATCTTGGTCACGAACTATGACCGACCGAGCGAGGAGACGACAATGCCCGGCCCGGTGACGTTGGTCACCGGGCCGGGCACCGAACCGCGGGGGCTTACGCGTGCTCGTACACCGAGATGTGGCTCTTCCAGTTGAAGACCGTGTCCGGGATGTAGGTGCCGCCGGGCGGGGTGATCAGGAACTGGTCGTCCTTGTTGCCCGGGTTCGCGGCGTAGGTGAGTCCGTCGCAGGAGACCGCCCACCGCTGCTGGTGGGTGCCGTCCTCGGACAGGCACTTGCCGTTGGAGGACATGAGCTCGTCGCCGTCGGCGTACCACCACTGGCGGGAGTCGTTGTAGTTGCAGGGCTTGAGGGCGACGTTGTAGCTGGTGTTGGTCAGGCAGTTGCTGCCCTGGCCGATCAGGTAGCCGATGGCGCCGTCACGGTTGATGTGCGGGGTCTCGGCGACGGTCCAGTTGTAGTACGGCCGGTTGTAGCTGCCGGAGTACAGGTCGTCGTGCACGTCGCTGCCGGAGGCGTGGGAGGGGACGCGGAACTGCACTCCGCCGGCGATCGGCTGGCCGCGCTTCTCGGCGATGACCGGCTCGATCGAACCGCCGCCGTTGTAGGCGACCGGGAAGGCGCCCCAGTTGTGGATCATGATGTAGTTCAGCGCGTTCTTGATGCTGCCGACCATGCCCGGGCCCGCGCTGCCGATGCGGGCGCCGACGGACTTCAGGGCCTGCCCGGCGCTCTGCAGGGTGGCCCGGACGCCCTTGCCGACGTAGGACTCGTCCAGCTTGTCGAGTCCGGAGAAGGTCAGCATGGAGACGGTCGCGTCGAAGAAGGCACCGCCGACGCTCTTCCAGTTGAGGTAGCCGTCGGTCAGGTACTGGAAGGCCAGCGCGCCGACGAACCCGCCGACGAAGGACGCGAACCGCACGCCCCACTTGCAGCCGACCGGACCGGTGAGCGAACAGATCAGCGTGGAGCCGAGGATGGTGATGACCGCGTCCGCGGCGATCTCCACCGCCCGCGCCGACAGGTACGACCACTTGGCCTGTGCCACGTTGTGCAGCTTGCCCTTGCAGTCGATGACGGCCTCGTTCTTCTTGGCGGCGAGGACCGTCACCTGGTGCGGGGTGAGCGCGTACGAGGTGGCGGAGACCGTGGCCGTGGAGGAGCCGGAGTCGTAGGCCGCGCTCTGGATGACGGGCCCGTTCGCCACCGGTCGTGCCTGTGCGCGGTAGGCGGCCTCGACCGCGTCGACCGTCCCCTCGCAGAGCTGCGTGACCGAGGTGGACGTCTTCCGGGCCGCGTCGGACAGGCGGCTGCCGAAGGAGGCGTCGAGGAGGGTGGCGGCCAGAGCGGTGACGAGCACCGTGATGATCAGTGTGCGTATCGGCACCCGTTGAAGCGGACGCCCGGTGAACCAGGTCAGCACGAATAAGCTCCTTATGTTTGCTTTGTCCGGATCGGGGGCGAGGCGGTGTGTGCGGGTGCCGCGCGGGGAACCGTCACTGCCGGGGCCGGCGCACTGGGGACGCCGGATCGCCGGGTGGGGACGGAACACTCCTGATCCTGAGGCGCCCGATGTTGGTGCTCAATCCCCCTTCCGGGGCGGCAACAACTCGGTGACCTGGTCGAATGTCGAGCGTCACGGGTCCGATCCGCAGCACGGTCGCCAAACCGGCGGGCGGTGTCCGAGGGCGGAGCTGCCGGTTTCCTGCGGCATCGGCGGACGCAGCCGGCACCGTCCGGCGGTGGCATGTTCGTCGGCCGACGTGACCGTCGGACTGCCGATCCCCGTCGAGGGGTATGTCTGGGAAGGCCCGTCCACGCCCGTCCTGAGCCGCTGGAGTTGAGCCTCACCGGGAGCGGACCGAGCCACCGGCACCGTGGGAGGGGGACCAATGGCGCGCGGCGACAGGGCGGGTCCGCACCCGCCCGGTGTGGAGAACCGGCTCGACGGACGGGCAGGCGCCGTAGTACAGACGGGAGTGATCCGCGGCGACGTGCACATCCATGCCGAGCGCACCGTGGCTCCGGTACCCCGACAGCTCCCCATGGGGACGGGGAACTTCACCGGCCGGACAGCGGAGTCGGCATGGCTCGACGCCGTCGTGGCGGACGCTTCCGCACTGCCCGCCCTGGCCGTGCTGTCGGGCACCGCGGGCGTGGGCAAGACGGCGCTCGTCGTCGACTGGGCCCACCGGGTGGTCGACGCGTTCCCCGACGGACAGCTGTACGTCGATCTGCGCGGATACGGTCCTGAAGAACCGGTGTCGGCCCACGCGGCGTTGGCCGGGTTCCTCCGGGCGCTGGACGAGACGGGATCCGAGAGCGAGACGACGCTCGAGGACCGTGCGGCGCGCTACCGGACCGCCGTCAGCGGTCGCCGACTGCTGATCGTGCTGGACAACGCGGCGTCCGAGGAGCAGGTGCGCCCCCTGCTGCCGGGGGCGTCCGCCTCGGTCGTGGTCGTCACCGGCCGCCGGCCTCTGACGGGTCTGGCGGTGCAGTACGCGGCGAAACTCCTCTCCGTGGGCCGGCTGCCGGCCCACGACGCGCTCGAGTTGCTGGAGAAGAGCCTGGGCGAGCGGGTCTCCCGGGAGCGCCGGGCCGCGGAGTCACTGGCGCGCCGCTGCACTGGCCTTCCCCTGGCCCTGCGGATCGCGGCGGAGCACGCCGCCGACCGGCCGACGCTCCCCCTGACCGCGCTCGCCGCGGAACTCGACGACGAACGGACCCGGCTGGACGTGCTCGATTCCGGCGACGACCCACGCTCCGCCGTGCGGACGGTCTTCTCCTGGTCCTATCACCGGCTGGGGGACGAGGCCGGTGGCCTCTTCCGCGCGCTGGGACTCCATCCCGGGTACGGCGTCGACGTGTACGCGGCGGCGGCCCTTATGGGCATCGGCACAGACACCGGCCACGGTGCGGGCACCGGCCACCGCACGGCCGTAGCCCTGCTCATGCGGCTGACGCGGGCCCAGCTGATCGCGGAGTCCGCCTGCGGCCGTTTCGACATCCATGACCTGCTGCGCGTCTACGCCCGTGAACTCGGCGAGGCCCTCGACGACGACACCGCCCGGCAGGCCGCGCTGTGCCGCCTGTTCGACTACTACCTGCACACCGCCGACCGGGCCGACCGCGTCCTGAACAGACATCGGTACCGAATGCCACTCGACGGCGTGCCCTCACCGGGGCCCCGGATCGACGACTACGGCGACGCGTTGAACTGGCTCGACGAGGAGCGGCCCAACCTGGTGGCCCTGTGCCGCCTGGACCGACCGGAGCTGGACGCACGGCGCTGGCAGCTGGCCTATGTTCTGCGCGGCTACTTCTTCCTGACGAAGCGCTGGGACGACTGGATCGAGACGCACTCGCTCGCCCTGGCCGCCTGCCGGCGTTCCGAAGACCGGGGCGCGGAGGCCACCACCCACAACAACCTCGGACGAGCGATGCTGGAGAGGGGCCGGCACGACGAGGCGGCCGAGCACTACGCGTGCGCCCTGCGGCTGTACGAGGAAGTGGGGGACCGGCACGGACTCAGCGACATGCTGGCCAACCGGGCCGTCATGCTGCGGGGGCAGGGGAAGTACGCGGAAGCCCTGCGGGACAACCACCGGGCGCTGGACTTCTACCGGCAGGAGGCGGCAGCCCGGAAGATTGCCATCACCTTGCGGGCCATCGCGCTCAACGAGTTGGGACTGGGCCGCTTCGCCGACGCCGTACGCCATGTCGAGGAGGCACTGGACGGCTTCCTCGATCTGGACCTCCACCAGGAGGCGGCCAAGGGCTTCAGCACTCTGGGTCTCATCCTGCACCGGGCGGGCGAGGACGACCGGGCTCGGGAGGCATACCTACGGGCACTCGACGTCGCCCGACGCTGCGGCAGCACCTACGAGGAGGCCCGGGCACTGCACCGGCTCGGTGCCGTGGCCGCCGCCCGCCACGACACCGAGGCGGCACGCAGTCACTGGACGCAGTCCCTGGCCCTGTACCAAGGGCTCGGCACGGCGAAGGCCGACAGGGTCGCGGCGGACCTGGCGACGCTGGACCAGTAGGGGGACGGGTCACTCGTCGGATTCATCGGATTCGTCGCCGTCCTCGATCCGTCCGTGGATCCACCGGTGCAGCGCCTCGGCGATCCGCACGGCGTCGGGGTCGACGGCTCCCGGGGACATCGCGAGTTCGACCAGTCCGTCATGGGCATCGTCGATCAGCACCTGTGCCGCTTCCAGCTGTCCGTCCAACTGATCCGCGGCGGCGAGCGCGTGCGCGAGCAGACAGGTCGCCAGCAGCGCCCGCGGGTGATCGGGCCCATGGCTCGCCGTCTCCTCCTCCTGCAGCGCTACGGCCCGTTCGAGCGCCTCCGCCAGCAGGTCGACGTGATCCCCCTCCAGCCTGACCCCCTCCGGGCCGGTTCCCGGCGGTAGTTCGCTCGGCACCGGTCGGTCCGCCGCTGTCGCGTCCTGGCCGGCGGAGTGGGACAGCCCATGTCCCAGCACGTTCAGCAGCGTCGCCACGGTGCCGGGATGTTCGGCGCCCTGCACATCGAGCCGTCGTGCGTAGACGGCCACAAAGGGGTTCCCGCTCCCGGCGACACCGTTCTGTTCCGATGTCACGACAGACCTTCCTCCGCGATGATCGTGTTCTCCCAGGCGTCGAGGGTGTCCGGGTGGTGTTCCCCCAGAACCGCTCGCCGCCCCTCCCACACCGTGCGGAAGGCGTCACGCGCCTCGTCCTTCTCACCCAGCGCCAGAAGGTTCTTCCCGAGGGTGTTCATGATGTCGAGCGCGCCCAGTGCCTCCCAGGACTCCGGCCCCTTGGCCTTCGCGGCGCGCCGCCACAGGACGTGGGCCCCACGGGCGTACCGGACGGCGGTCAGCCGCATCCGCCGGCGTGCCGCGTCGGTGTCGCCGCACCTTCCGACGGCGATGACCAGGTTCCCCAGGACCCGCAGCGTGTCGAGGTCTGTCGGTCCCGTCCCGTCCCGCAGCGCCCGGTAGGCCTCGGTGTGCAGCAGGCGCGACGCCTCGTGCTCGCCGAGGGCGCCGAGGGTGTTCGCCAGGTTGTCCTGAGCGGTGAGGGTCTCCCGTGCCGCGGGCCCGAGCAGGTCTCGCATCCGGGACACGACGTCCTCCTGGAGACTGCGCGCCGCCGAGAACTGCCCGTACCGGAAGTGGGCCGACGCGAGATGGAGCCGTACGACGAGCCGGGTGTACTCGTCGCACTCCGGTGCTTCCTCGCAGGCCTCGGCCAGCGGGGCGTAGAGCCGCAACGAGGCTTCCCCGTCGCCCAGTTGCTCGTACGCCCGACCGGCCTCGTCGAGCAGATACGTCTCGTCGGAGCCGATACCCCACTGGTCCGAGCCCGCCAGCAGTCCCGTCACCGCTCGTACGTGCGGCAGACTGCGCGCGACCGCACGGTGGGTGAACGAGTGCCGCGTGGCACTGAGGGCCTGCGTCAGCGCCACCACGGCCGCGTCGCGAAGCTTTCGCCGTGTCGGCGGTGGATTCAGCACCCGGGTCGCGCGGGCGACCAACGGGTGCACCGTGCAGGCACGGGAGTCCGGTGTGGCGTCCGGACCGGCCGTCCGTTCCGGCGATTCCGTCAGTTCTGCCAGTCCGTGGCGCACCGCGTGTGCGAGGCCGTCGGCCACGCTCGCCGGTCCGCCGGAGGTGCCGGCCCCGGCGATGATCTCGTCGAGCAGCGGGAGCGGCACCGGTTCGGCCGCCAGGACACCGGCGGCGGACAGCACGTCGCGGCCCGCGTCGGTGAGTCCCCGGAAACTGCGCAGCATGGTCGCCGCGAACGGCCGCGCGTACCCGGCGGGGAGTTCCGCCCTCAGGTACTGGACGAGCTCAAGAAGGTCGTCCTCCGGATCCGGCGTCGCGAGCTGTCGGTACAGCTCGGCGTATCCCTCGAAGTCGTCCCGCGTCGTCAGCCCCGCCGCCAGCGTCAGGCCGAGGGGGTGCCCGTGCAGGAGTTCGGTCAGGAGCCTCGCGGCCCTCGTCTCCGCACGTGCCGCCGGCGGACGGTGACCGGTCAGCAGGGACAGTCCGTCGCGCGGATCGAGGCCGCCGAGCACGATCTCCGCCGACACTTCCTTGAAGAACCGTCCGCGGGTGGTCAGCAGCGTCCTGCCGTCCCCGGTCGGCGCGCACAACTCGGGGAGCAGTTCCTCGTCGAAGCCGGAGGGGATGTCGTCCACGATCCACAGATACGGCTGAGCGAGCTTCTTCAACCTGGATCGCAGCGCCCCGGGCAGACGGTCCGCCCCCAGTTCGTCGGCGCTCAGCCCGAGCTTGAGCCCGATGGCACGAAGCCCTTCCGTGAACTGGGCGCGCACCGCGTCCGGCGAGGCCCGAACGCGCCGGTCGCTGCCGGAGAGCCGGACGAGGAACACACCGCCAGGGTGGTCCAGGGCGAACAGCCGGGCGTACTGAGCGCACAGGGCGGTCTTGCCCTGCCCGCCCACACCGCTGACCGACACCACGGGATGGCCCATGTTCCGGGCCTTTTCCTTTGCCCGCAGCCCCTCGTGGATCTCCCACAGTTCGGCGTGCCGGCCGTGGAAGTGCCGGCTGCCCGGCAGGTGTTCGGGGAACCAGTCGGGGGACGGCGGCAGGGGAGCGTCGCCGAAGGTGCGGTCGTCCTCGGCCGCCAGCGCGCGCACCCGCTCGGCGATGCCGACGGCCAGTTCCCGGGCGCTCCTGCCCTGGAGCGGAGTGCGGTACCGGCTGACTTCACTGGGCCGGATGTCGTCCGGCCGGACCCCGGACGTCACGGCCATGACCCGGTCCGTACGCCCCAGCCGGAAGGCGCAGTCCAGCGCGAGGTGCACTTCCTGCCGGCAGTGCGGGCTGCGCGGAAAACCCGGACTGACCAACGGGAGCAGCGTGCGCGAGGAGAGGAGCGCGGCCCGGATCTCGGCGGCCATCTCGTCCCAGTCGTCCATGCTCGGTTGGTCCTGGAAGACGTTGAGACCGACCTCGGTCAGCGCCTGGTGAAGCTCGTCGGCCAAGTGCTTGGAGTCGTCCCACGCGTAACAGATGAAGACGTCGTACGGCGGTTCGCCGGCGCCCGGCGACGAGATGCTCATGGCGCGGGCCGGGGCGGGTCGGTGAACCGGATCGAGCCGCCGACCGACAGGGACAACACCTCGGCGGCGGTCGCGACCGCGGTGGCGAACTCGGCGTAGTCGCCGGGGTGGACGTCATGGGCCAGGTGGTCCGGCAGCGGGCTCGCGTCGTGCCGTTCGAGGACGAAGTACAGCCCGGTCGACGCGCTCTCGCTGATCGATTGGACGGAGAGTACGCCGGTGAGGACGCGGGCCACCCAGGCGGTGCTGCGGGGGAGTCCGAGGGCGTCCACCAGCGCGGCCGCCGTCACGGCGTGGAGCAGTCCGCGCCGGTTCTCGGCCCCGGACGTGTCGATCCACCAGTTCTGGCCGTGGATCTCGAAGTAGCCCGGGGGTCTGGTGCGTTCGTCGTCCCACGACAGGGCGCAGACCTGCGTGGCGGCGTCGATGAACTCGTCCGGGTCGAGTCCGCTGACGGTTCGCCCGACCGCTTCCAGCTCGGCGCGCCGCAGCAGCTGCGCGTCGACGTCCGCACCCTTGAGGATCGGGTCGAGCGGATCAGACATGGCCGCTCCCCGCGTCGAAGCTGACGAACGATTCGGTGGCGAGCAGATGGCCGATCACCGCGGTGGCGGCGGCACGCACCGGTGTGAACGGTGCGAGGTCGCTACTCAGCCGGGGACCGAGCCGCCTGCCCAGGTACTCGACCATGAGCGCCACGGTGACGTCCTCGGCCAGCACCAGCCACCAGGCGGTGCCCGCGGTGAACAGGAGTGCGGCGCGGCGGCGGCCGGAATCCTCGACGGTGATCGTGAGGGCGTTGACCTGTCTGTCGTCCCTGACCCAGGCCGGGACGTACCGGTCGGGCTCCACGTCGGCCAGTACGAACAGCGGGCCGAAGGCGCCGAGCGGTTCCACCCAGCGCCGCGTCCAAGCGGTGTCGAGCAGACAGCTCGCGCTCACACAGGCGGCGAGGAGGCCGCGACCACCCCAGCGCTCGGCCAGTTCGGGCAGCGCGTCGGGCTCCGGCACGAGCGCGTGTCCGACGACCCTGTCCGGACCTGTGCCGTCTTCTGTGCCGTCCTCTGTGTCGTCTTCTGTGTGGCCGACGACAGCGCGTACGGCGACCAGCGGCTCGCCCGAGGGGTCCGGCAGGGTGTCGTCCGGCCACCGGTAGAGAGCCGCGAGCCGTCGGACCGGTCGGGCGTCCACGATCAGCGCCGGCCGGTCGCCGTGGACGGGCCGCCGCGCGAGTACGTCCACCAGGTCGGCCGGCGCCCGTTTCAGCAGCAGCGCTCGGTGCCGGTCACCCGCGGAGAGGTCGTGCCGTACTTGTTGGAGCACCGAACTGGCCACGGCGGCGTCGTCCTGCCGTTGCTCGTCGCTCATCGGGACGCGCAACCCGATGTCGCCGTGGACCGCCTCGACCGAGCTGACCAGCGCCTCAGAGCTCTCCCGATGGCCGTTCAGGTCCAGCGTGCGGGCCCCCGTCGCGCCGATCAGGGACCGGAGATGTTCGTACGCCGCTTCTTCCCAGGCGTCCCACGCGGCATCGTGGACGCTTGCCGTCGACTCGTACAGGTCGCCGTCGGGCCCGTCGGTGGCGAGCGCGGCCGGGCCGAAGCGCTCGGCAAGCATGCGATCGGCGGCCTCGGCCGCAGCGGCGAGCGCGGCCGGGCCCTGGCGGACGAACCATCTCCAGCGGCTGTCGGGCCGGTCCGCGTCGGGTACGTCGGCAAGGCGGAACGCGTCGAGACCAACCTCGTCGACGGTGTCGAGCACCGGGGTCTGCATGCACAGCCGCGCCAGGGCGCTCACCGCCAGTTGCTGGCGACCGGGCCCCGGAATCTGCCGGACCAGACGCGTGGCCGTGTCGTACAGCCCCACATAGTCCGGATACGCGGCCAGCACGCCGTCCAGCACGCCGTGCCGGGCGGCGGCGAGGCGCACGCTTGCGAACGTGGCCAGCGATTCGTGGGTGGTGCGGCAGGCGTCCAGCAGATGGACGAAGGCATGTCCCGTGGCTGCGGGGAGGCGTGCGTAGACGTGTAGCGCGCTGCCCCAGGCGGTGACGTCGTTCAGCGTCGCGTGATGCACCTCGTGCAGGTAGACCACGTGGTCGGTGGACTGCTCGACACCCTGGAGCCGCAGGGTGTAGGCGTGCGGGGTGTAGCGGCCGGTGCTGCCCAGCCCCTCGAAGCACAGCCGGGCCAGATGGTCAGTCATCGTGGTCCGCCTTCCGACGGTGGAGGTGGGCGCGGACACGGTCACGCGGCTCGTCGTAGTGCCCCGGCCGACGAACGGACAGAGCATCGTAGATCGAGAGCGACTCGTCCCACAGTTGTCTCGCTTCCGCCCCTTTTCGCTCGTTCTCGGTGAGGAGGAGACCGAGATTGAACAGCGTGCCCGCCAACTGTGATCGGTAGGCATCCGGCCGGGCTGCTTCCAACGCGCGGCGCAGGGCGAGGGTTTCGCGACCGAGCCGTTCAGCTTTTCGGGGGTCGCCCGTCAGATGGGTGACGATCGACAGGTTGTCCAGGACATCCGCGTACAGCGACCGGAATCGCGTCGGCCGTTGCGCGTGCAGGGGCTCGACGAGTCGGCGGGCCTCGGTCGCGGCCGCGAGGGCCGCCGGCATCGCGCGGGCCCGGCGGAGCCGGATCGACTGGTTGTGCAGGGCCGTTGCCAGCGCCGCGTCGTGCCGGTCCCCGCCCGGCAGCGCGCGATACAGGGTGACGGCCGTCTCACCGACCGCGACAGCCTCCTCCCTGGACGACGGATCGAGATCGAGCGCCAGCGCCAACGCGGCGTGCGCCTCGGCCAGTTCGGCGTCGACCGATCCCGCGGTCCCGAAATCCGCGTGTGCGGACTTGCTGACCGTCAGCGCGCTCAGGGCTTCTACGGCCGAACGAGCCGCTTCCACTGCGTCCGAGGGGCGCTCCCCGAGGTAGGTCAGCCGCACCGAGAGCCGACGGGCCAGCCGGGCGGTGGTGAAGTCGCCCGCGTCGGCGTCCCGTGCGCCGAGGGCGCGCTCGGTCGCGTCCACGGCGAACCTGGCGAGGGTGTCGCTGCGCAGTGGCAACGCATCGACCACGGCGGGCAGTTCGCCCTGAGGGGTGCGGTCCAGGGCGCCGGACAGGGCCGAGACCAGGAGCTCGGGTTGAGGTACGGAGGGCAGCACCGTCAACGCCAGGGGCAGCAGTCGGCCCGGGGCCGCGGCGAGGAAGTCCTCGACGGGACCACTGATCCGCGGATGACGCTCCAGACACCGGCCCAGGCTCCGCAGCGCCCGCCGTGCCTGCTCGTCGGAGACACCGTCCAGGACGTCCGCGAGCCGGTGGTCGGAGTCAAGGAACTCCGCCACGAACTCCTGAGCCAACTGCTCCGGCTGCAGCGGATTCAGCGGAGCCGGCCCCGGCAGCACCGTACGCAGGAGGTCGCGGCAGGAGTCGACGGCATGCACCGGCCCGCCCCGGAACGCCCGCAGGGAGGCCAGCAGGCCATCCGCCTCCGGCTCGGAGTCCGCACCGAACAGCGTCACCGCCGCCATGACCTCCGCCAGGACGCGATCGCTCGACACCGGCAGCCCGAACGCTGTCCCAGCCCTGCGCCAGTACGCCCGCTCCAACCCCAGAATCCGGCGCAGAGGCCGGTCCAACGGCGTGTCGGGGGACAGGACATGGGTGAGGGCGGCGGCCTGCAGTTCGAGCAGGGTGGATGTCTCCGGCCGATCGGAGGGGAGGGGCGGGAGGGGCAGTCCGAGATACCGGGCGAACGCGCCGCAGGCTGTGGCGAAGTCCTCCTCGGCCGGCCGCAGCGGTGCCAGCGACAGCGGCACGATGCTGTCCACGAGGTCCGCGACCGCGTCGTCGGCGTCGTTGCGCAGGTCGTCCAGCCAGTCACCGCCGGAGCGCGCCAACAGCAGCAGCCGCGCTGGGGCTTCGGGCGCGGCGGCGAGCGAGCGCAGCGCCGCGCGGACCTGTGCCGGACGCGCCTCGGCATCGTCGAGGACGACCAGGCAGGGACTGCCGATCTCGCCCAGCCGATCGAGACTCTCCGCCGGAGCGGTCACCGACAGCAG
This sequence comes from Streptomyces sp. NPDC048420, assembly GCF_040651535.1. Lineage (NCBI taxonomy): Bacteria > Bacillati > Actinomycetota > Actinomycetes > Kitasatosporales > Streptomycetaceae > Streptomyces > Streptomyces sp. NPDC048420. The sequence continues at coordinate 58,991 of NZ_JBEZKG010000015.1, read as the reverse complement.
CCCGCCGGGTCGGCCCGACCCGCGTACCTGTGCGGCCAGGCGGAGCCCGAGCCGGGTCTTGCCCGCGCCCAGGGCACCCACGACCAGCTTGACCGGGGGCCCGGCCGACGCCGAGCACCACTCGGCCAGGAGGTCGAGTTCGCCGCGGTGCCGGAACGGGAGAACCTGGTGCTCGGCGCGGAGCAGGGCAGGCCCGCCGACGCTCTTGGGCGGGGCCGGGTCCATGAGGGTCACCAGGACGAGTTCGGGTACCAGCCGCTCCACCTCACCGATCAGCCGCAGCAGATCGGTGTCGACGGTACGCGGACGCATTCGCAGGGCGATTCTCCGCGTCAGGGCCGCGATGTCGGCGGGCAGCTCGGCCGTCCTGGGCATCTCAGCCCCGTCCAGCAGCACGGGCAGCACCTGCTTGCCCTGCGCCAGCGCGCGGGCGATTTCCCTTCGGACCCAGTCGCCGGGCTCCCGCAGCAGATGCAGGTCCTCGCCCACCCACGGCCGGTCGATGAGGGCGATCAGCAGGTCGCACTCGTCGACTCGGCGATCGATCTCGGTCGGGAAGTGGACGGCCGGCAGATTGGACCGACCGGCCTGGAACACGTTCTGCGGGCCGAACCGGCGGGAGAGTTCACGATCGACCAGCATCGGCGCGTACGACCGCTCGATGTTGCGGTAACTGAGGAAGATTCCCGGCATGATCCCGTCAGTTCCCGTGGTCCACCAGGGCGCGCAGATCGACGTACGACTCGGTCCGCAGCAGGTCGTGCAGGACCAGTCGGAGGGCGGGCACCGCGCCCGTCCAGTCGGCGCCCGTCATCCGCAGATCGATGCCCGGCAGATCCGCCAACTGCCCGGTCAGCAACTGGATGCCGACGTCATCGGCCACCGCGAGCCACGCCCCGGTCTGCCCGGTCACCTTGAAGGCCACCGCCCGTCGCGCACCGGTCGGGTTGGCCCCGAGATCCAGGTAGATGCCGTGCACGGTCCGGCCCCCGGTGAACTCATCGGCCAGGGACGCCACGGGGACGTCGATCAGCCAGATCAGGGGTGCCGCGTCCTGGAGGACGGGCAGCCACCGTGCGCGCCACTGCTCGTCGGAGAGACAGCTCGCGGCCACGCAGCACGTCACATCCGCGCCGCCGTCCCAGGCGGCGGTGAGCTCCGCGACATCCACAGGATCGGTGAGCCGGACGTGCCAGACGGCGTCGGTGTCGCGGTCGGTGCCGTCGTCGGCGAGGGTACGGATGGCGAGTACCGGCCCGTCGAGACCGGCGAGGCGCGCGCGGTCGTCCTCCGGAAAGGCATAGCCGGCCAGCAGCCGGGTCGGCAGGCGCGCCCCGAGCACGACGTTCGGACGCCCGGCTACCCGGGTGGTGGCGTCCACGACCCGCACCACCTCTTCCGGATCGACGTCCTGCCTGAACGTGATCAGACGCGCAGGCCGCGGTTCCGTCGTCAGCCACAGTCGGGCCTGGCGCAGCACCTGGGCGACCATGCGCCTGTCCGGCGGGTCCGGATCAAGTTCGACAGCCAGCCGTAGCCCGGGAACGGTCACGGCGACGCGTGCCACCAACTCGGCCACGGAGGGCAGATGTTCGTGACTGCCGAGCACCGTTGCTCCCGCCTCGGTCAGCCGGTCCGCGAGCCCGGCGAACACGGTGTCCTCCCACCGGGCCCATGCCGCGTCGAAGCGGTCGTCGAGCGCGGTCGCCCCGGCACCGGGCAGGTCGGCGGACAGGGGCTGCGGCCCGAACTCGGCCACCACCGCTTCGTCGGCAGCCGCCACCACGTCGGCGGGCAGCCCGACCGGGTCCCGGTACAGGGTGCGAAGACGCCCGTCCGGCACGTCGATCTCGCGCAGCTCGCCCGGTGTCAACGCCCGCGGCCACGCCGCGGCCATCTGTCCGATCACCGGCGTCTGCATACAGGCCCGCGCCAGGGCCGTCGCCGCGAGGGAGCGCCGGTGTTCTCCCGGAATGGCGGCGAGGTAGCGGTCGAGCCGATCCACCAGACCCACGTAGTCAGGGTACGAGGCGAGCGCCACCTCGGGTGTACCGGTGCTCGCCGCGACCACGCTGCAACTCATGTACGTCGCGAACGACTCGTGCGTGGCGCGGCACAGCTCCAGCAACTGGTTGAACAACTGCGCCCATTGAGGCACCCGCGAGGTGAGGACGAGAGCGGCACCCCACGCGGTGGTGTCGGTCAACAGCACGTGCTGTGCTTCGTGTTGATGGACCAGTCGCTCGGAGTCGTCGCCCCGGCCGCGCAGATGGAGGTCGAAGCCACCCGGCAGATACGCCCCACGACTGCCCCCGTGGAGCGGACCGAGGAACAACCTCGCCAGGTGTCCCGCTGCCTGACCGTCCGCTGCCGGATGCTCCGATCGCCGCTGCTCCACGACCCGCCCCTTTGTGCCCGTGTCCCCGTCAACAGTGCGTGCCTCGTGGCCTGTTGTGGCGATCAGCCGAAGTGCAGATCACCGGTGATGGTGTGGGCCTGGATCACCGGGCCTCGCACCTTGGCGCCGGTGATGACGTTGTGCACGGAGCCCGGCTGCTCGGTCGCGTCGGCCACCAGTGCCCGCAACTCCTCGGCCAGCGCCGGTTCCTGTTGCAGCAGCACGAGCAACCGCTCCCGCCAGTCGGAGGTGAGCGCGACCAGGCGGGGATCGTCGTCGCGGCCGCCGCTCGACGCGACAATGATCCGCGCCTCGTCGAGCGCGGCACTGACCGACTCCGTGCTGTCCGGCGCCCCACGGCCGAAGAGCGCCAACACCCGCTCCCTGACGGTCGTCCAGGCGTCCTGAGCCATCAACTGCACGACCGTAGTGGCCCCCGACGCGGCCAGCGCGGCCAACTCCGCATCCATACGGCCCCCTTCGCCACTCGCACGCTCCGTGACCAACAGAGTACGTGGCAACGCGACACACGGCTGTGCGTTTCGTCAACCGGTAGGGGACCCTCGCTGGCTGTCTCGGTACTGTGACGTCGCATGACCGACATCGAGATCGCGATCACGGCTGACCTGGTCCGCGACCTGCTGCGGGAGCAGCATCCAGATCTTGCAGGGCTGGCCATCCGGGAGGTGGCGGGCGGCTGGGGCAACCAGATGTGGCGCCTGGGGGACGAGTTGGCCGTGCGCATGCAGCGCATGGACCCCACCCCTGAGCTCCAGCTGAAGGAGCGGCGGTGGCTACCCGTACTGGCCCCGCGCCTGCCGCTGCCGGTCCCGACCCCGGTGCGGTTCGGTGAACCGTCCGAGCGCTTTCCCAAGCACTGGACCGTGATGACGTGGGTTCCCGGCGAGCCGCTGGACCACGGCTCGATCAGCCGTGGCGCCCACGCGGCCGACACGCTGGCGGGCTTCCTGCGGGCGCTCCATGTGGAAGCGCCCGCCGAGGCGCCGATCGCCACGGACCGCGGTGCCCACCCCAGGAACTGTACGGACGGCTTCGAGAACTTCCTGCAGGCCGTTGCCTGCGCCGACGTCGCCGCCGACGTCCGGGCCGTCTGGGACGACGCCGCTGCGGCCCCTGGGTGGGAGGGCCCTCCGGTGTGGGTGCACGGCGACCTCCATCCCGCGAACGTCGTCGTCTCGGACGGAACGCTCTCGGGCATCGTCGACTTCGGTGACATGTTCGCCGGCGATCCGGCATGGGACCTGGCCGCCGCATGGGTGCTGCTGCCCGCAGGCACAGCCTCACGGTTCTTCGATCTGTACGCGTACGCCGACGAGGCGACCATCCGGCGTGCCCGCGGACTGGCCGCCATGAAGAGCCTCTTCCTGATGCTCATGGGGCAGAACGGAGAGCGGGGAATTCCCGGTGGCAAGCCCCACTGGGGGCCTGCGGGCCGGGCGGCACTCGATCGTGTACTGAGAGACAGTGCGAGGTGACGCGTGTGGGGCGGCGCGATCGCGGGGCTGATGCGGGCGTGCGCGAGGTGTCGGGGTGAGGTGTGATGCAGAACACGCTGAGTGTGCGCAGGGGTGTTCGGCGCGCACTTCGGGTGGGTTACGCCTGGCCAGAGGGCTACAGAGGGTGACTAGCGACGCTTGTTGAAGGTTGCACAGCACCGGTGTGCGGGCCTGTCGGGCGTCTTTTTCAAACGGGCGTGAGTGTTCCGGCGGGCAAGTCACTTAGCTAGGTCACAGGCCCAACGGCCTTTCGGCGCGAGCGAGTTGGCGCCGGGTCCCTGATTGCCTCGATGGAGAGGATCTTTGCTCATGTCCCCTGCCGACAGGAGCCGGTCGTGAGGTACGACGACGCCCCGGAGGGCGCCTCGCCGGCGGAACACAGTGCCGCCGGGCTCTCGCAGTCCATGTTCGTCCCCCTGGACCTGGAAGTGGACTTCGAGGCCTTCTACCTCGGGCACCACGAGGTCTTCCACGCGTACGCGGAAGTCCACTTCGGTAACCGGGAGACCGCGGAGGAGGTCATCCACGAGGTCTTCCTGGAGATCCACGCCGGCTGGTCGCAGCTGCTGAGCGCGGGCAACCTCGAACAGGGCGCGTGGGCGATCGTGCGGCGGATCGTCCACAACCGCCTCGATGCGGAGGGGCGCGGTCCGGCGTTCGTCATCAACGGCCCCATCGCCCAGGCCCTGGACACGGCGCTGGTCACGGCCCGCGACAAACTCCAGAAGATGGAGTCCACCAGCGGCCTGTACGAGGCGATCGCCGAACTCCCGGACCGCCAGTTCGAGGTGATCGTGCTGCGCTACGTCCTCGGCTACCCGACCGCCAAGGTCGCCTGGTACATCGGCATCGACGACCGCACCGTCGGCCACCACCTGCGCCGCGCCAAGGAACGCCTGCGCCTCAAACTCGGTCTGCCCGAGACCCCGAAGAAGCCCAAGCACAAGGGAGTGGGAGCGTGAGCACCACCGTCAACGATCTCCTGGAAGGCGTCCGTCTGCCGGTCGCCCCGCGAAGCGGCGCCGACGTCGCCGCGGGCCTGCGCCGGCTGGCCGCCGACGCCTCCCGGCGCACCCCCACCACCGAGGTGACCCGTGCCGCCCAGGCCGGACAGCGCCTCGCGGTGGTGTGCCGGTGGGTCCTCAACGAACCCGACGCCGCCGCCCATGTCGCGAAGATCGCCGAAGGCCCGGACCGCGGACCACTGACCGAGGAGGAACTCGACGTCGACGGCGCCCTCGTCTACGCCTGCCTGCTCTCCCTGACCGGGCACCCCGAGTCCGCGCAGTTCTGGTGGCAGCTTGCCGCCGGTGCCGGCAGCCGCGCCGCCGCCTACTGCCTTCACCTGCACCACCTGTGCCTGGGCGAATCACGGCGGGCACGGCACTGGTTCCACCAACTCACCCACTCCATGGCCGACACCGCCCCGCCGGACGCCGCCTTCCTGGACGGCCTGGAGATCTTCGCCCGTTACGTGCGCGCCAACGGCTCCGGTGCCCACGCGCCCACCGCCCGCCTGGAGAGCGAGGTCGACCGGCTCGCCGCCCGCACCCCCCACTCCTCCGTGATTGTCGCCCGGCCCGACCGGCAACTCGTGGCCCGGCTCCAGGAGTTCACCGAAGCCCGCTGACCCGAAGCCCTGCACGACACAGAGAGGGGGAGTCCTTGACCGGCCACCGGTTCCGAGGCCCCGGCCGGACGGACTCCCCATCGGACGCCATCCAGAAGGGACGTCTGCCATGGACCCTAGCCTCCCCACGCCCCGTACGGGCCGGGAACGGCTGATCGCCGCCTGTAAGTGGATCGCGCGACGGCGTGCCACCGCCCTCGCACACCTGCTGCGGGGCGCCTGCTACGGCGCCGGCACCGGAGCGGTCGGCCTCATCTTCATGTGGATGGAACACCAACTCTGAGCGATACGGCCCTTGTTTCCGCCGAGGGGAGGTCACCGCAGTCCGGTCGAAGCCGTCCGTCGGCCCGCGCTGACCGCGCCCGACGAGGAAGACCTAGCCCGGACCGCGCACAACGCCTTCCTCGGTCTCCTGCAGCGACTGCAGGATGTGGTCATGGAGATCGAAGTGCGGTTGTCCGGCGGACGCATCACCCCCGGCGTGGTCAGGGTTGGCCGTACCGTCCGGCGGCCGGCCACCACATCGTCATCGTTCGTTGCCGAGCTGCTCGGTGACCTCCAGCGGCAGGGTTTCACCGGCGCTCCGAGCCACCTCGGGTTCGAACCCGCCGGCCGTGAGACCCTCAGTTACCTCCCCGGCTGGGTACCCGCCCGATTCCAGCGCTGGACCGACCCCCAGGTGGCCGCCGCCGGCTCCCTGCTGCGCTCTTTCCACGACGCCACCCGCGGCAGCTGCCTGGCCGGTCGGCATCCCGTGGTCTGCCACCACGACCCCGGGCCCAACAACACGGTCTTCGCAGACGATGTCCCGGTCGCTTTCATCGACTTCGACACCGCCGCACCCGGCGATCCCCTCGAAGACCTCGGCTACATGGCGTGGACCTGGTGCATCTCCTCCAAAGCCACCGCTCCACCCGCCACCGTCCAGGCCGCACAGGTACGCATCCTCGCCGATGCATACGGGCTCGACGCCACCTCCCGATCCCGCCTCACCGATGCCGCGCTCGACCGCCAGACCCGCAACGCCATGTGGTGGCACAGCCACCTCGCGCGCCCGTCCCCGCGCGTCGCCGGGGACCACGAGATCGCCGGACGCATCAAGTGGTCCGAGCAGGAGCACGCCTACACCCTGGCCAACCGAAAGACCTTCGACGCAGCCCTGGAGTGACAAGAAGAGCGATCGCCCGACCACCGACCATTCCGGCCCCAGGCTTCCTGGAACTCCAGGAACCGCTCCGTCGCGTCTTCGCTGGGGGCCGTGTAGACGGGCTTGAGGGCTTTGGCGACCTTGTCCCAGTCCTGGCGGGCCGCGTATCGGAACGAATTACGCAGGAGGTGAACCACACATGTCTGGACAATCGTGCGAGGCCAGACGGTCTCCACCGCTTCGGGTAGGCCCTTGAGCCCGTCGCAGACCAGCATGAGCGCATCGTCCAGGCCGCGGTTCTTGAGTTCGGTGAAGACGTGCAGCCAGTACTTGGCGCCCTCGCCGCCGTCGCCGGCCCAGATGCCGAGGATGTCGCGGGTGCCGTCCACGGTCACCACCGTCACCACGTAGATGGGACGGTTCGCGACCTGCCCGTCCCTGACCTTGACGTTGATGGCGTCCACGAACAGGACCGGACAGACGCGGTCGAGGGGACGGTTCTGCCATTCGGCCATGCCTTCCATCACGGTGTCGGTGATCGTGGAGATCGTCTGCTTGGACACCTCGGCGCCGTAGACCTCGGCCAGATGAGCCGAGATCTCGCCGTGCGTGAGCCCCTTCGCCGACAGCGACAGCACCATCTCGTCGAAGCCGGTCAGGCGTCGCTGCCGCTTCTTGACGATCTGCGGCTCGAACGTGCCCGAGGTGTCCCGTGGGACCTTGACCTCGACCGGCCCGACATCGGTCAGCACGGTCTTGGCCCGGCCCCCGTTGCGGGAGTTGCCGCTGCCCCGGCCAGCAGCTTCGTGCTTCTCGTAGCCGAGGTGATCGGTCATCTCACCTTCCAGGGCAGACTCCAGGACCCGCTTGGTCAGCTGCTGCAGCAGCCCGCCCTGCCCGGTCAGCTGCAGCCCCTCCGACCGGGCCCGCTCCACCAGCATCCCGACCAGCTGCTCGTCGGACACGGGTACAGGCTGCCCAGGCTGGGCAGCCTCGACAGGCTCCACGGTCTCCAACTCCACGGCGGTGTCAGTCACTTGACGTCTCTCCCATGATCGTCGGATCCGCCGTTAGATCTACACTCCCTTCACAGGCTCTGAGCTTGTTCTTGCAGGTCCGGCCTGCTTCGAAGGTTGGCCGTATTGGATCTCGTCTCCGGAGGCTCGTTCGGCACAATGATCGTGTGGCGAACAACGAGGGCGTCGGGGCGCCATCCATTGGTACCGGGTTCGTTGTCGGCATGCTGATCGGCATCGCAGTTGGGCTCGTGCTTGGGCTGGCTGTCTTCGACAACATGGCGATCGGCCTGGCGCTCGGCGGTGGCGCAGGCGGAGTCCTCGGTGTCACTCTCCCAGCGGCGCGGCGCTCGCTGCGCGAGTTTTCATAACGCCTTCGCGCGGGTGGTTCAGCCAGGGCCTGTCTCTTCGATCTACGGGGATCTCTCGTGATCGAGGACGTGCAACCCCTACGCTGCGGGAATGCGGGAGTTGACGTTGCGTATCCGGGTGGCTGCCTACGTCCTGCGCCGACAGGCGGGACGCTCGGTGGAATTGCTCGTGTTCGACCACGACGCGGACCTGCCGCCCGGCACGCACATCCCGGCGGGTGGTGTGGCCCCGGAGGAGCCACTGGAAGAGGCAGTGTTGCGGGAAGTCGCGGAGGAGTGCGGGCTGACCTGTGTGCGGGTGCTGCGCCCTCTCGCGGAGGAGCACACCCCGCACCCGATCCGCCGCTTCCCCCGCCACACCACCTTCTTCGAACTGGAGGTGGACGACGACGCAGACGTCCCGGATGCGTGGGACCACCACGTGACGGGCGCGGGGCGCGACAACGGCATGACGTTCCACTGCCGTTTCGAGCCGCTGCCGCTGGCCTTCCCGTTGGCGGACGGCCAGGACGCCTGGCTGGATCGTCTGGAAGCATGAGCGCCGTCGCCTGGTGCATGCCGCCCCGGCGCGAAGGTCTCTCTATGGCCAGCGACTCGTCGATCTGGTCATGCTCAGCAGGGGGGACCTCACAGATGGTGCACGGCCCCACCGAAGCCAGAGCCCACCTCCGTGCCCTCGCCCACCACTACGCGCCCTCACCCACGCCCTGACCCGCAACAACTTGAATCCGTTGTCGACGAGGCAGACGCTGCGTCGATCATCTGCCGGTGACAGTAGCCCTCCGGGTCCCCGCCCCGGACCCGCCAGCCATTCCGGCGCCGGCAGCAGACCCCACAACCGTGCCCACTTGGCATCGTTCATGTCCGAGCCATACCGAGGCCCACGCTCTGGCTGGTCGGTCGCGTTCCCGAACCTGTGCGCCAGGCAGTCACACGCAGGAGCGACCGTAGGCCCTTTTCCTCATGCCTTCGCACCGGCCAACTCACCCGAAAAGCCGGGTGCTTTGCGGACCTAGGTCAGCTGACGCCTCGCCCGCCAGGCGCCATCCAGTGCTGGATGGCCCGACGCACTGCTGGTCGGCGGGCGTCAACTCGCTGGCCGTGAGGCCCCACTCCTGCGACAGCCGCCCAGGCTCAGGACTCGAGGAATTCAAGCGCCCGGCGCACGAAGTCGTCGTGGCACTGGAAGACACCCCCGTGCCCGGCATCCGGGTACAGGGGGACGAGTTCGCTGTGGGGCAGACGGGCGGCCAGGTCGAGTGTGTTGTGGCTGGGCACCATCCGGTCGTTGCCGCCGTTTGCCACCAGGACCGGTTGGCGAATGGCAGACAGGTCCGACGGCGCCTGGCGGCCCCACCGCTTCACGGCCTTGAACTGGGCGCGGAGCGACGACAGCGAGATGTCCTTGTCGCGGTCGTGCGTGCGCTCCTTCAGCCGTTCCAGGAAGTCACGTCCGGCCTGCCGGCCGCCTGCGGTGTCGGTGAAGAAGAGGGAGAGCTTGGGGTCCTGGCGGGTCAGGGCGCCCTTGAGTGTGGCCCGGATGGTGAGTGCCGGGACCTTGTCGATGCCGGGGCCCCCGGCTGGTCCGGTGCCGGCGAGGATGACCTTGCGGACGAGGTGCGGCTCTTGCGCCGCGATGACCTGCGCGACGAAGCCGCCCATCGACAGGCCGAACAGATCGACCTGGTCGAACCCGAGAGCCCGGATGAACAGCACGGCGTCGCGGGCCATCGCCTCGATCGTGTCGGGTGTGGAGCCGCTCGATCCGCCCACTCCGCGGTTGTCGAAGGTGATGACCCGACGCCGTGCGGCGAGTCCGTCGACGACGCGCGGGTCCCAGTTGTCCAGCACACCGGCCAGGTGAACCAGAAGGATGAGCGGTACGCCGTCCTCGGGGCCGAGTTCCCGGTAGGCGAAGTCCTCGCCGCGGACGGACACGGAGCGGGTTGCCGCGTTCGCGTACGACGCCGTCGAGGGGGAGGGGGAGTTCCGCGGTGTGCTCATGTCCGGATCCTTCTGTGACGGGTTTCAGGGTGCTTTTCGTGCCGCGGAGGGTGTCGTGTCGTTCCGGTGTGCGGGAGGGCCCTGACGATCCGGCAGGGCTGTTCCCTCACGTCATCTTGACGACGACCTTGCCCGCCTTTGCACGGCCCGCTTCGAGGTACTCCAGTGCTTCCCGGGCCGACTCCAAGGGAAAGACAGTGTCGACGACGGGGCGGATCTTGCCGGCCTCGACGAGAGTGGTGAGTTCGCGCAGCTGGTCGCCACTGGCCTTCATGAACAGGAACGAGTACGTGACATTGCGGCGCCGGGCGGCTCGTCGGATGCGGAAGCTCAGGGCGGACATCACCAGCCGGATGACGGGATTGGCTCCCAGCTCCCTGGCGAGAGCGGCGTCAGGGGGACCCGCGACACTGATGACCTTTCCACCGGGTTTGAGTACGTCCAGGGATTTCAGAAGCGTATCGCCGCCGAGCGAGTCCAGCACGACGTCGTAGTCGTGCAGCACTGTCTCGAACGCCTGCTTCTTGTAGTCGACGACGACGTCGGCGCCCAGGCTCTTCACGAGGTCGACGTTGGCGGTGCTCGCGGTGGTCGCCACATGCGCGCCCAGCTGCTTCGCCAACTGGATGGCGATGGTGCCCAGGCCGCCGGAACCGGCGTGGATGAGAACCTTCTGACCCGGCTGGACGCGTGCTCGCTCGACCAGCGCCTGCCATGAGGTCAGGGCGACCAGGGGAAGGGACGCGGCCTCCTCCATGGTCAGCGTGGCCGGTTTGACCGCCACGTCGTCCTGGTGCACCGCGATGAGCTCGGCGAACGTGCCGATCCGGTTCTTGTCGGGCCGTGCGAAGACCTCGTCGCCCACCACGAACCGCGTGACGGCCGACCCCACCTCGGTCACCACTCCGGCCAGGTCGTTGCCCAGCACGAACGGGACCTTGTACGGCAGGATCGTCTTCAGCTCCCCGTCCCGGATCATGCGGTCGAGCGGGTTGACGCTCGAGGCCTCGATACGTACCAGGACGTCGTCCGCGCCCACCTCCGGGTCCGGCACTTCGCCGACACGCACGCCGGCCTTGTCCCCGTAACGTTCTACGGTCAGGGCCCTCATCGTCGTCTCCGTATCTCGTCCGCGAGCGGACGGGGTGCTGCATCCCAGGCATTCATAGAAGTACGTTCATAATCCTAACGTGCCGTCTCGACGGGCCGCAAGTGAAACCTTCGTCGGGGCTGTCGTGGTGTGGCCGTGTGATCTGCGGCGCGGATGTGTGCGCTCTGCGGACGGTCAGGTCGCGGCCCTGGTGTGCTCATGCTCGACGCCCAGCAGGGCGAAGGCGTTGCGGATGCCCTGTTCGAGCAGTTCGTCGGCGAGTTGCCTGTCGGCAAGGGCCCGGGAGAGCTGGAGAGCCCGGCCATCATGGCGTAGGTGCTGAGTGCTGAGTGCTGAGTGCTGTGGTGCGGGCCGAGCGGGGATCGTCGGGTGTCAGGTGGGCGGCGATGCCGTCGATGACCATCAGCACGCCGTCCGTGTAGGCCTGCTTGGTCGGATCTGCGCAGCGCCGGATTTCGTCGAGCAGGGCGGCGGAGGGGCACCCGTCGTCGGTGCTGTCGCGATGCTGGGCGGACAGGTGTCACCGTACGGTCTGTTCGAGCCCGGGGCGGCCTGGTGCCGCCTGCGTGACGATGCTCGCGTTCTGTGCCTGCAACTGGTCGGCGACCGCGTGGGCCACGAGGTCGTCCTTTGAGGTGAAGTGAGTGTAGAAGGCGCCGTTGGTCAGCCCTGCGTCCTTCATGAGGGCCGAGATGCCCGAGCCGTCGATGCCGTCCCGCTTGAACCGGCGTCCGGCCGCTTCGATGATCCGCTGCTTGGTTGCCTGCTTGTGCTCTTTCCCGTAGCGCACCGTACGCTCCTTCGTTCGTCTGGGGTGCCTGTCTGGTAGGGCTCCTCTCTGCATTGTATTGCGAACGTAATGCAATGATTGTGAGAGGTCGGTGACTGTCCGTCGGCGGCAAGCTGTGGTGCCGGTTGGTCGGCGAAGGGCTGCCCGCGGCCCTCGCGGCGGCCTACGCCGACTTGAAGACCCAGGTGGACGGAGTTCGCGAGCGGCGTCGTACTGGCTCTGCCGGGCAGGGGGGTGAGGGTGCGCATGGGCTCCGGTGTCGGTCCCGTCGCTGCCCCGGCAGGCGTTCGCCCATGGCGTCCAGGGTCGGCCTACGGTCGCCGGACCGAGAGCAGTTGCTCTGCGGATGGAGTGGCGAGACCGTTGGCGGCGCCGGTTCGCGATCTCGAACTGTCCCGACACAGAACACGCATGACCTGGCCCGGCGACTGCCGAACAGCGAGTTGGTGGCCTATCCCAATGCCCGGCCATGGCGGCATCTTCCAGTTTCATGACCAGTTCGTGGAGACGACGCTCGAGTTCCTCGAGCGACAGTGGGCGTGAGATGCGCCGAGGGCGACGGCTCAGCCCTCGGCGCATCTCAGCGCAGCAAGGCGAGGCCGTTCTCGATGCCCTGCTCAAGGATCTCGTCGGCGAACTTCCGGTCGGAGAGAGCGCGGGACAGCTGCAACGTGCCCACCATCATGGTGTAAAGCCCTATGGCCTTCCCACGAGCCGACTTCGGATCCTCGGGTGACAGGCGCGCGGCGATCTCGTCCAGGATGTCCCGTGCGCCCTCGGTGTAGGCCTGCTTGGTTCCGTCCTCGCAGCGGCCGATCTCGTCGAGCAGGGCGGCGGAGGGGCATCCGGTGCCCGGGTGGTCCCGGTGCTCGGGCGACAGGTATGCGCGGACGAGGTCCTCGAGTCCAGGGCGGCCGGGCCGCAAAGTGTCGTAGTTCGCTACCTGGGTGCGCAGTTGGTCGGCCACGACGTGGGCGACGAGATCGTCCTTGGAGGCGAAGTGCGCGTAGAAGGCTCCGTTGGTGAGTCCGGCATCCGACATCAGCGTGGAGATGCCCGAGCCGTCTATACCGTCCTGCTTGAACCGCTGGCCGGCCTTCTCGATGATCCGTTGCCGGGTCACCTGCTTGTGCTCCTTGGCGTAGCGCACCACGAGCTTCCTCCGTTCGCTTCGCGAGGCCATTGCCTCGCAGCAAGCCTAAGGTATGGCCTGATGTACGTAATATTATGACCGCATTTCGCCTGGTCTGCGAGTCTCGATCGATGGCTCACGACCGGCGGCGGGCGCCGGGTCCCAGCCGGGCGGTGACGTCCCCGGGGGTGAGGGCGGCGTGGTCCGCGGAGCATTCGACGACGACGCGGAGCGGAGCGTCGCAGTCGGTGTGGCGAACGTCCAGGACGGGCCCCTCGGGGCCGAGGGCGTACGCCTCGCCCCACTGGCTCAGCGCCATCAGGACGGGCCACAGGTCCCAGCCCTTGCGGGTCAGTCGGTACTCGTTGCGGGAGCGACTGCCCGCTTCCTGATAGGGGACGGCCTTCAGGACGCCGGACGAGACCAGTTTGCGGAGGCGGTCACTGAGGACGGCTTCCGACAGGCCGATGTGGCGGTGGAAGTCGTCGAAGCGGCGGACCCCGTTGACGGCGTCGCGCAGGATCAACAACGTCCATTTCTCTCCGACCACGTCGAGCGTGCGCTGGACGGGGCAGTTCTCCGTGCTCGCCTCAAGCCACTCCATCCCGCCATCGTAAGGGCCTGGCTTCGTCATTGACAGTCAGGTGAGCCCGCAGCTAGCTTCATTCGTAAAAGTCAGATGGGAAGGCGCTCGGTCGTGGGACGAACACGGACGTATCAATGGGAAGACCCCGCGATCCTGGCGGAAGCAGCCGGGCGCATGTCCGGCATCGACTTCCTGCGCGAGCTGCAGGCGGGGCGACTGCCGGCGCCGCCCATCAATTACTCCATCGACTTCAACCTGGACGAGGTGGAGCCCGGCAGGGCGGTCTTCTCGCTGACGCCGGGGGAGGAGCACTACAACCCGATCGGCAGCGTGCACGGCGGCATCTTCGCCACCCTGCTCGATTCGGCTGCGGGCTGCGCCGTTCAGTCCACCCTGCCGCAAGGCATGGCGTACACCTCGCTGGACCTGACGGTGAAGTTCCTCCGGCGGATCACCGTCGACACGGGTACGGTGCGGGCGATCGGCACGGTTGTCAGCAAGGGACGTCAAACCGCGCTCGCCCAGGCGCAGTTGGTTGACGGGACGGACCGGCTGCTCGCCCATGCCACCAGTAGCTGCATGCTCTTCCCCGTGCCTCCCGCTCAAGGGTGACCCTGAACGGCGACCGGTGAATCGGGCCTTGCCCCAGTCGTACCGATGCCTCACCCCTCTGCCGGACTCCCTCGACCGCGGCGCAGAACGCCGGAGTACGAGGTGAAACGGCTGTGGCGCGCGTCGGCTGCGGCCCGTGACTTCTCGGGTCGCCGGGCGGCCGTGCGCCACAGCCGTGTTGAGGCGCCCGAAGGTCGGTGTTCCCTCGGGCTGCCGAGTCATGCCTCGTCAGGCTGCGTGAGTGGGGTAGTCGGTGTAGCCGGCCGCGTCACCGCCGTAGAAGGTGGCGGGGTCGGGGGTGTTCAGGGGCGCGCCGGAGCGTACGCGTTCCACGAGGTCGGGGTTGGCGAGGGCCATGGTGCCGACGGTGATGACGTCGGCCAGGCCGTCTTCGATGTCCTTGGTGCGGGTGGCGATGTCGGTGCCTGCCCGGTTGAGGACGAGGGTGGTCGGCCACAACTTGCGCAGCGTGTGCAGCAGTTCGTCGTCGCCGCCGTGGGCGATGTGCAGGTAGGCGAGGTTGAGAGGGGCGAGGGCGCGTACGAGTGCCGGGTACAGCTCGTGGGTGTCGCTCTCCGCTATGTCGTTGAAGGGGTTGCCGGGGGAGATCCGGATGCCGGTGCGGCCGGCGCCGATCTCGTCGGCGACGGCGGTGGCGACCTCCACCGCGAAGCGGATGCGGTTGTCGATGAAACCGCCGTACTGGTCGGTGCGCTGGTTGGTGTTGTCGGCGAGGAACTGGTGCACCAGGTACCCGTTGGCCGCGTGGATCTCGACGCCGTCGGCGCCGGCCGCGATGGCGGCCGCGGCGGCCCGCCGGAAGTCGTCGACCGTCTCGGCGACCTCGTCGGTGGACAGTTCGCGGGGCAGGGGCATGGGCTTGAGACCGGTCGCGGTGAACATCTCGCCTGCCGGCTGGACGGCGGAGGGGGCTACCGCCTGCCGGTGGTGGGGGGTGTTGTCGGGGTGGGAGATGCGCCCGGCGTGCATGAGCTGGATGACGATGCGTCCGTCGGCCTTGTGCACGGCGTCGGTGACCTTGCGCCAGCCGGCGATGTGCTCAACCGTGAAGATGCCCGGAGTCATCGGGTAGCCCTGGCCGTCGGCGGAGGGCTGGGTGCCCTCGGTGATGATGAGGGCGTGCGAGGCGCGCTGGGCGTAGTACTCGGCGTTCAGCTCGGTCGGCACACCGTCCGGGGTGGACCGGTTCCGCGTCAGGGGTGCCATCGCCAGCCGGTGCGGCAGGGGGATCTCTCCGACGACGGTCGGGTTCCACAGGGCGTTGAGCATGGGTGATTCCTCAGGTAAATGGACGATGGATCGCCAAGGGGCGGGTGCGGGCGTCATGGGGGACGAAGTCACCGGGATGCTCCGCTTCTGAGCCCGGTGAGGCACCTGTCGCGCCTTCTGCCGGTCGGGCTGTCATTGGCCCGACCTATAAAGTATGAGCGTAATTCTATAGAGGCGAGTGGGCGGTGGGCAAGTCGAACCCCCGGGATGAGTGAGGCAGTTCATGCCCGGGTCGGACATGGTGCTGGGGTGGCCGCCGTCAACAACGGCAGCGCATCGCGGGTGTCCGTGCGGAGGTGGCCGCAGTCATGGCGGTGAACTGGGCGGCGAGGCTCCAGAGCGTCGGGCTCTCCACGCTGATCGTGCTGGGCTGCGTCCTCTTGCACCCCCTGGCTGATGCCGACGCGTTCACCGTGGTTCCGATCCTGGGGCACCCGTTCGCGGCGTGTGACCGGCGCGTCGTAGGACCGGGCGCAGGGTTTCGATGACGCCAGGGTCGTCCACCGTGGAGGGGATGGGTTCGTCGTGGCCGTCGGCGATGCCGCGCATCGTCTTGCGCAGGATCTTTCCCGAACGGGTCTTGGGCAGGGCTGCCACGACCGCGACGTCCTTGAGGGAGGCGACGGCGCCGATGCGCTCGCGTACGAGCTGGACGAGTTCGGCCTCGACCTCGGTCGCGTCGCGGCTGATGCCGGCTTTCAGGACGACGAAGCCGCGCGGGATCTGGCCCTTGAGTGCGTCGGCCACGCCAATGACGGCGCATTCGGCGACGTCGGGATGGGCGGCCAGGGCCTCTTCCATGCTGCCGGTGGACAGCCGGTGTCCGGCGACGTTGATGACGTCGTCGGTGCGGCCCATGACGAAGACGTAGCCGTCGTCGTCGATGTGGCCGCTGTCGCCGGTGAGGTAGTAGCCGTCGTAGGCGGAGAGGTAGGAGGCGACGTAGCGGTCGTCGTCGTTCCAGAGGGTGGGCAGTGCGCCGGGCGGCAGGGGAAGCTTCACGACGATCGCGCCGTCGACGCCGGCGGGCACGGGCTCGCCCGAGGGATCGAGGACACGGACGTCCCAGCCCGGGAGCGGACGGGTGGGGGAGCCGGGTTTGAGGGGAGCGGCCTCGATGCCGACCGGGTTGGCGACGATGGGCCAGCCGGTCTCGGTCTGCCACCAGTGGTCGATCACCGGGATGCCCAGGAGGGTGCTCGCCCAGTGGTAGGTCTCGGGGTCGAGGCGCTCACCGGCGAGAAAGAGGTAGCGCAGGCGGGAAAGGTCGTAGTCCGCGGTGAGGGTGCCCTTCGGGTCCTCCTTCCTGATGGCGCGGAAGGCGGTGGGGGCGGTGAACATGGTCTTGGCCCGGTGCTCGGCGGCCACGCGCCAGAACTGGCCGGCGTCCGGTGTGCCGACCGGCTTGCCCTCGTACAGGATGGTCGTGGCGCCGGCCAGCAGGGGCGCGTAGACGATGTACGAGTGCCCGACGACCCAGCCGACGTCGGAGCCGGTGAACATGGTCTCGCCCGGGCCCACGTCGTAGACCGCGCCCATCGACCAGTGCAGGGCGACCGCGTAGCCGCCGCAGTCGCGGACAACTCCCTTGGGCTTTCCGGTCGTTCCGGACGTGTAGAGGACGTAGAGCGGATCGGTGGCGGGGACGGAAACGCAGTCCGCCGGGGATGCGGCGGCGACCAGATCCGTCCAGTCGAGATCGTCGGGCCCCAACTCGGCGGGTTCCTGCGGGCGTTGAAGGATCACGCTCTTCTGGGGTTTGTGGGCCGCGAGTTCGATCGCCTGGTCGAGCAGGGGCTTGTACGCGATCACACGCTTGCCCTCGATGCCGCAGGAGGCGGAGACCACGACCTTGGGGGCCGCGTCGTCGATGCGCAGGGCCAGTTCGCGCGGGGCGAACCCGCCGAAGACGACCGAGTGCACCGCGCCGATCCGAGCGCAGGCCAACATCGCGACGACGGCCTCGGGGACCATCGGCATGTAGATCACCACCCGGTCGCCGTGCCCCACGCCGAGCCCCGCCAGTGCTCCGGCAAAGGCCGCCACCTCGTCCCTCAACTGCGCGTAGCTGTAGGTGCGTCGGGTGTCGGTCACGGGTGAGTCGTAGACGAGCGCGGGCTGTTCACCCCGGCCGGCCTCGACATGCCGGTCGAGCGCGTTGAAACAGACGTTGAGCCGTCCGTCGGGAAACCAGCGGTAGAAGGGCGCGCCCGAGGAGTCCAGGGCGCGGTGCGGAGCGACATCCCAGTCGATCCCCTCCGCCGCCTGCAGCCAGAAGCGCTCCGGGTCCTCGGTACTGGCGCGGAAGACATCCTCGTACGTTCCCATCGCGCACTCCCTTGTGGCATCGGGACGGTGGTGTGGTTGCATGCGGCACGTTTCGGACACAAGTACCGCACGGCCGGTCGGGCTTGGTCGAGCGGGATGCCGATGACCGGTGGACCGGTCACCGGCATCGCGGTGGTGCGGCGGCCTGGCGGGCAGACCTGACGTCAGGCTAGGCCTTGCTCACGCGCCCAGGTGCTTGCGGAGCCACTGGCCCATCTGCCCGATGGCCTGGTCCACCTCGGGTACGCGTCCGGCGCCCAGGATGAACGAATGCTGCCCTTCGGGCATCGCGTGGGTCTCGGTGATGACCTTGAAGTCCGCGAGGCGGCGGCCGAGCTGGGCACCGTCGTCGGCGAGGGTCTCGTACTCGCCGTAGTGGACGAGCGTAGGCGGCAGACCGGTCAGGTCGGCGTGCACGAGGCTGATCTGCGGGTCGGTGAAGGCCACGGCGGGGTCCTGCAGCCAGGCGCCCCGGAAGAGCTCCAGCGTGCCCCGGCTGAGCATCTTGTCGTTCGTCTCGTTGGCGTCCACTGCCGGGTACCCGAGCGTGAGGTCGGTCCAGGGGGAGACGCTGACGATCGCGCCGGGCGTGGCCTCGCCCTTGGCAAGCAGGCGCAGCGGCAGCATCACCGCGAGGGTGCCACCGATCGAGTGGCCCGTGCTGCCGATGTTCTGCGGCTCGTAGCCCTGCGCGAGCAGCCACCGGTAGGCGGTCTCGGCGTCGTCGAGCTGCGCCGGATAGGGGTGCTCCGGCGCCAGGCGGAAGTCCACGACCAGCGAGCGGGCGCCGGCCGCCTTCGCGATGTGGCCAGAGGCCTTGCGGTCGGAGTGCATCGAGGCGGCCACGGACCCGCCGAAGTGGAAGTGGAGCAGCGCGCGGTCGGGGTCGGCGCCCGCAGGGATGGCCCACAGGGCGGGGACGCCGTTCGCGTCGACCTCGGCGTAGGTGACGCCTTCCGGCTCCGTCGACGCCTTGTGGTTCGAGTCGACGATGTCACGGATGACGGCCAGGTCGAGGCCCGGAGTCGCCGACTTCGCACTCACACTCGCGAGGAACTCCGCGAACTGGTGTGCCTCGGGGCTTACTCCCATGGTGGTGCTCCTTCTCGGACGGGTGCCGCGCTGGGTTCCCCTGCGGCAGCCGGGTCGATGTGCTGGCCATGACGCTACTAACTGAGTATGGAAAAGTAAACCCAGGAGGCTTCTCGACCCACTCGCGAAGCGATCAACGCAGACCGGCGGCCTGGGAACCGCGTTCCTTCCCTGTTAGGACCCGGTATTGCATGTCGCGAAACTCGAGTTCGGAATCCTGGGATGAGCTGACGCTGCCGAGCCACCCGAGAAAGAACGCCGCGGGTACCGAAACAAGGCCTGGCGTCTGGAACGGATACCAGTCGAAGTGCGCTTCCGGCCACAGTGCGAACACGGTTCCCGAGACGACGGGCGAGAAGGCCGTGAGGACGGTGCAGAACACTAGACCGCCGTAAACGGACCACAGCAGTCCTCTGCGGTTGAACCGGCGCCAGAAGAACGAGTAGAGCAACGCGGGGAAGATGCATGACGCCGCAACACTGATCGAGAACGTGACCAGGAAATCAGTCGGATACCGGTGGATGGCAGCGGCCAGTGAAAGGCCCACCGCGCACACGATGACGGCGGCCGCGCGCAGCGCTCGTACCTCCGCGGCTTCGGTACGGCGACGCCTGCCTCGCGCGAACACGTCGTGGGCGAACGAGACGGCGGCGGCGAACGTCACACTGGTCACCGTGGTGAGCACGGCGAGGAAGATGACGCACGCCATGAGGGTGATGAGCACGACACGTCCTGTCGAACCGTCACGGAGCACGCCCGAGGCCAGCAGGATCGGGGACGACTGCCCGCTGGCATCGACTGCACCGATACCGGCGGCGCCCACCACGGCCGCTGACGCGAAGCCCGTGGTGATCAGGAGGATGATGAAGGCACCGACGAGCCCTGTGGCGATGCCCATGGAACGCCGCGCCGCCCGCCCGGTCCGAGACGCGCCGATCCTTAGGAGCAAGTGAGGCATCACGGCCGTACCGAGGATGAAGACCATGTGGTTGCCGAACGTGTTGAGCGGCCCGAAGCTCGCCGTGTACGGCCACAGCCCCGGACTCAGATAGTCGTCCGGTGCCACGCTTTTCTCCACCGCGGCCGAGAGCATGGATCCCGGATCCCAGTCGAACTTCCTGAGGGCCAGCAGGGTGACCACCGCTAGCGTTGCCAGGGTGATGGGTACCTTGGCGACGTGCATGAAACTGTTGCCCCGCAGACCCGCCACCACGGTGAAGCAGGCGACGAGACAGCCCATCAGCACGGTGCAGAGCACCTCGGCCTCATCGGACGAGGCACCGATCAGCAGGGCCGTGCTGGTGCCGGCGGCACGTAGTTGGATCATGAGGAGGGGGATCGTGATGGCCAGTGTCACCGTGGTCGCGGCGATCCGGGGCCCGGGACCTGGCGCCCGCAAGGAGAAGAGGCCGCCGAGCGTGTAGCGACCGCTGTTGCGTATCTTCTGCGCGAAGAGCAGCAGCACGCCGAGCGTGAGAAGGCCGTCGAGGGCGAAAGTGAAGCCGTCGTAACCGAACACGGCAATGCCCCCGGAAACCGTCAGCAGAGTGACGACCGATATCTGCTCGCCGGCCAGCGCGAATCCGTTGAAGACGGGGGAGAGGGCCCGGTCGGCGACATAGAGCCTTTCCGGGTTGTCATCCTCCGCCGTGGCCAGTGTGAAGAGCCACAGCAGAGATACTCCGATGAAGGTCAGGAAGGCGAGGATCACGGGCCGTCTTGCGTCCGACCCGATGGGGTCGAGTACGCCCGAGGCCAGGATGTCCATGGTCATCGCTTCACCGCCAGGCCCTGTTGGCGGTGGCGGCATCCGGCGTCTGGGTGTGGAGCATGCCGGTCAGGGACTGTTCGATGGGATCGGACGACCGCGTACTTCGGTTCTCGTACAGCCAGGCGGTGGCGACGAAGAGTCCGCACTGCACGAGGCCCCATGCCATGCCCAGGGTGAAGTTCCCGTGCACCGGCACCGCGGGAACGTCGGTGAAGCAGGACAGCACGCTGCCGACGGCGAAGGGAACCGCGTTGACGACGAGGAAGGCGCGCTGCACACGATGCGCGCTCTGGCGGAGGCTGTCCAGGCTTTGGCGTTGCGTGGCAGTGAGCGGAGGGCGATCCGCCGGTGGGCCACCGAACGGAGTCGGGGGGATGTGAGGGTGCACGGAACCTCCGGGCGATGAGGGTGGATAAGGGCGCGAGCGCGCAGTGTTCCGGCGCCGGGGCAGGGATCGGGGCGGCGACGGAAAGATGGGATGAGCCAGGGCAACGGGTGTGGGCGCCCTGGCGGAAGCACGGAACGCGGCACGGGACGTGCTGCTCGCATCTGTCGCCAACCCGATGCACAGGGTGCTGTGTCGGGTATCTGGCGAATGAACGTGGACGAAGTGCTGGGCACAGACTTCGAAGCCCCGCGACAGGACGTCGGAAAGCGTGCGCGTGCTCAAGCCGCCGTTGTCGTGATGCGCCGTATCGCGCTCAGAGGATCACGGATCCTGTGACGGCCTGTCAACAATCTGTGAGCTATGTGCGGCATGTCACCGTGGCAAGGAGGCACCCGGCTGCCGCTCATGCCGGGTGAGGTGGTCGGCGGACGCGAACAGCACCGCACACAACCTCGGCCCGGCGCTTTCGGTGATCGCGGTCCCCACAACCGCGGGCAGCGGCTCGGAGGCGACCCAGTTCACCATCATCACCGACAGCGACACGGACCGGCGTTCCTACCGGTCGTCGCCGTCGTCGACTACCAACTGACCCTGTCGATGCCGTCCCGGCTGACTGCGGACACCGGTGCCGACGCGCTCACCCACGCCGTCGAGGTATATGTGAGCCGCAGGGCCAACCCGTTCTCCGACGGCCTCGCCCTGAACGCGATCCAGACCATCGGCTGCCACCTCCGTCGTGTCCACTCCGACGGGGAGGGCATGGAGGCTCGCGAGGCGATGATGCTCTTCCCTGCGGTGACAGCGTTCTCCGTGCCCGGCGCCGAGAACCGGTACGCCGTCTGCGCCCGCGCAGTGGGAGCCGCCACGGACAGCGACAGCAACGCCGTGGCCGCCGGCAGGCTCGTCGAGGCGCTCCGCGCCATGTGCAAGGATCTTGAGGTGCCCACCCCTCAAGACCACGGCATCGACAAGGCCGAGTGGTTCCGCCTCTCGCCCCTCATGGCCGAGCAGGCACTCGCATCCGGATCCCCGGCCAACAACCCCGTCGTACCCACCGCAGACGAGATCCAGGATCTCTACGCGCAGATCTACGCCTGACACCCGGCGAGTGAGGAACATGATGGCCACGACCACCAGGTCCGCGCGGACGGCGATGACGAGCCATGACTGACACCGCCGCGGCCGCGATTCTCGCCTACATTCACGGGGGCGTCGGGCACATCCGGTTGAACCGGCCCAAGGCTCTCAACGCCCTGACCACCGACATGGTCTCCGCCATCGACCGTGCGCTCGCCTCATGGGAGCACGCACCGCCGTCCGCTGTGGTGCTCGCCAGTACCAGCACGAAGGCGTTCTGCGCCGGCGGGGACATCCGCACGATCCGCGAGCACAGCCTCGCCGACGATGCCGAGGCCAGTGAACGGTTCTTCGCCTCCGAGTACCGGCTCAACGCCCGGATCGCCGAGTATCCCGTGCCGGTCGTGTCGCTCATCGACGGCCTGTGCATGGGCGGCGGTCTGGGGTTGTCCGTCCACGGCGGCTTCCGCGTCGTCACGGAACGCGCGGTGCTGGCGATGCCCGAGACCGGGATCGGGTTCTTCCCGGACATCGGGGCGAGCTACTTCCTGCCGAGGCTGCCGGGTGCGATCGGCATGTACCTGGGACTGACCGGGCAGCGGATCGACGCGGCCGATGCCCTGTACACGGGGCTGGCCACGCACTTCGTTCCCGCGGACCTGCTGGACACGGTGGGGGACGCCCTGGCCGACAGCCCCGATGAGCCGGTGGACGTCGTCCTGAACCGCCTGGCCGGCCGTTCCCCGGTCGCGGAGAGCAGGCTGGCGGAGGTACGCGGCGAGGTGGACTGGGCTTTCGGAGCGTCGACCCTCGGTGAGATCGAGAAACGCCTGTGCCACCTCGACACCCCTTGGGCGGCAGCCGCGTTGGGCGCCCTGGAGTCCGCCTCGCCGCAGAGCCTGGAGATCACCCATTCCCTGCTGGCCCGGGGCAGACAGCGCACTTTGCGCGAGTGTCTGGACGCCGAACTCGCCCTCACACGCACGACCATCCGCACGCCGGACTTCCTGGAGGGCGTCCGTGCCGCCCTGGTCGACAAGGACCGCACGCCCACCTGGCAACGTGCGTCGCTCGGCGGTGGGACGCCGCCGTCCTGAGCATGTCCGCCGTGAGAGGACATCGCCTTGCGCGGGTATCCAGACCCGCGCGGCGCGCTGTGCTGCGGGCATGCGGCGTGCGGAATGGCACCGAACGTCAGTCGTTGCCGGGCGCCATCGAGACCACGACCTTGCCGGCCTTCGTGCGGCCCTGCTCGACGTACGCCATCGCCTCGAGTGTCTGGTCGAAGGGGAAGGTGTTGTCCATGACCGGGCGGAGCTTCCCGCTGTCGTAGAGGGCACCGAGTTTGCGCAGCTGAGAGCCGTTGGCCTTCATGAAGAGGAACTCGTAGCGCACGCCCAGCGCCTTGGCCTGCTTGCGGATCTTGCGGCTGAGGGTGTTCATGACCAGGCCCATGACGGCGGGGGCGCCGACCTGCTTGGCGAAGCCGGCGTCCGGCGGGCCCACGACGCTGACGGCCAGGCCGCCGGGCTTCAGTACGGTGAGCGACTTCTCGAGGTTCGCCCCGCCCACGGCGTCCAGCACCAGGTCGTAGCCGGAGAGCACCTTGGAGAAGTCCTCCTTGGTGTAGTCGATGACGAGGTCGGCGCCGAGGTTCTTGACCAGTTCCTCGGTCTCGGTGTTCGTGGTCGTCGCCACCGTGGCGCCCAGGTGCTTGGCGAGCTGGATGACCGTCGACCCGAGGCCGCCGGCTCCGGCGTGGATGAGCACCTTCTGCCCCGGCTTCACGTGGGCACGGTCGACGAGGACCTGCCAGGCGGCCAGGGCCACCAGCGGCACCGCGGCTGCCTCCTCCAGGGAGAGTGAGGCCGGCTTGGGCGCGACATCGTCCACATCGATCGCGATGAACTCCGCGAAGCCCCCGACCCGCAGGTCGCGCGGACGGGCGTAGACCTCGTCGCCGACCTCGAAGCCGCGTACGGCGGAACCGACCCGCGTCACCACGCCCGCCACGTCGTGGCCGAGCACGAACGGACGCCTGTACTTCAGGAGCTGCTTGAAGTCCCCGTTGCGGACCATCTTGTCCAGCGGGTTGATGCTGGCGGCGCTCACTCTGACCAGGACGTCCCGGTCTCCGACGGTGGGCTCGGGTACCTCTGCGGCGCGTACGCCGTCCTTGCCGTACTTCTCGACGACGAACGCCTTCATGCCGGCGGCCTTTCTGTCCGGGTGGTTGATGCGATTCTTCCGGCAGGTCCCCCTGCGCGCCCGTTCTCGCGTGCGGCCGGGTTGATGTGCCGACTACGACGCTACTAGCTGGGTATGGATAAGTAAACTCAGAGGGGGTTAGAATCATCCTCATGGATGCAACGACCGAAGCTCTGCAGAACGCCGGCATGGACCCCCGACTCGACCGGGACGCGTCGAACTGCTCGATCGCCCGGACCCTTGAGGTCGTGGGCGAGAAGTGGACGATCCTGATCCTGCGTGAGGTCATGTACGGCTCGTCCCGCTTCGGCGAGTTCGAACGCGTCCTCGGCTGTCCTCGCAACCTCCTCGCGGCGCGACTTCGGATGCTCGTGGAGGAAGGGATCCTGGCCACGGAGACCTACAAGGAGCCGGGCTCGCGGAGTCGGCCGAAGTACGTGATCACACCCAAGGGCGTGGATCTGGTGCCGGCCGTGATGGGGCTCCTGCAGTGGGGCGACCGCTACCGCGCCGACCCGGAGGGCCCGGCCATGCTGTCCAGGCACCGTGGATGCGGAGCGCCCGTCGACGCCCAGATCCGCTGCGACCACGGCCACACCGTGCAGCCGGAAGACATCGAGAGCATCCCTGGCCCCGCGTTTCGTCTGCGGCCCGCCGAGTGAACTGAGCGCGGTCGCGCCAGGAGCTCCAGGGGCTCAGTCTGCCAGGGTGTGCTCACTCCGTCTGGCCCGGGCCTGGTGGAGGCGGACCTTTGTGCGGTTGCCGCAGCGGGACATGGAGCACCAGCGGCGGTTGCGGGCAGGGGAGCGGTCCACGAAGCGCAGAGCGCATTCGTCCGCGCCGCAGACGCGTACCCGCCGGATCTCGGCGGACAGGAGCAGATCGACGGCGTCCTGGGCGATCAGCGCCAGCGCGGCTGAGGCATCGGTGGCGATGCTCGCGCTTCCGGCGGCCTCCAGGCGCCCGTCCGTGACGGTGATCTGCAGGGCGGGCCGGGGAGCCTCCGCCGCTGATCGGTTGAGCATGGTGATGTCGCCGGACAAGGGCAGCAGGCCGTCGGTGACCGCGAGTACGGCCCGGTCGACCGTCTCGCGCAGTCGTCGACCCGACGCCAGGACGGCGGCAGCGCCGGGGTCCTGGCTGCCCGGTGCCAGCAGGCCGGCCCGCTGAAGCCAGAGAGCCAGGTCGCCCGGATTCCGGAGAGTCTCCTCCGGCGCGGTCCGCCACCGGTAGCGGAGGGTGTTGGTGAAGTCCAGGCAGACCCGCCCGCCGTCCCAGATCCACATGTCGTCCGTTGCCACGCCTCCATTCTGCACGTTAGCTTAACCGTCTAAGACGGTTAGTCGTGCCGAGGAGGCGCATCCATGGGGCAGCCGACAGTGACGACCGGAGTCACACAAGTGGACGGGGTCCGCCTGCATTACGTCCGAGCGGGATCCGGCCCCCTGCTCGTGCTGCTCCACGGCTGGCCGCAGACCTCCGACTGCTGGCGGCCGGTGCTGGCGGATCTCGCGGCCGACCACACTGTCGTGGCGCCCGACCTGCGCGGCTACGGCCTGAGCGACAAGCCCACGGCCGGTTACGACAAGCGGCGGATGGCTGCCGACATCGCCGGTCTCGTTGAAGCGCTCGGCTTCGACAAGGCCGCGGTCGTGGGGCACGACCGCGGCGCCCGGGTGGCGCACCGTTGGGCGCTGGATCGCCCGGAGCAGGTGGAGCGGCTGGCCGTACTCGACATCGTGCCCACCCGGGAGATGTTCCGTCGCTTGGATGCCTCCCTCGCCTCCGGGTACTGGCACTGGCTGTTCCAGATGCAACCCGACCTGCCGGAGCGCCTTGTGGGACGCGACATCCGCGGATATCTCGAGTACTTCTTCGAGCGGTGGACCTACAACCGCCACGGCCTGACATCCGAAGCAGTCGACGCCTACGTCCGGGCGTTCTCCCGTCCGGGGGCCATGCGCGCGAGTTTCGACGACTACCGCGCCATGGAGCAGGACGTCGCCCTCGACGACATCGACGCCGCCGAGGGCCGACGCCTCACCATGCCGGTACTGGCGCTGTGGGGTTCCGTGGGGCTGCCCTCCCGCCTGCCGACGCTGGAGATCTGGCGCGAGTACGCGGACGACGTCATCGGTGCCGAGATCCCGGAGTGCGGCCATTTCATCCCGGAGGAGCAGCCGACAGCGATGCTGGCGCATCTGCGGCCATTCCTGGCTGGCGGGAGGGCTGTTTAGCGCGGGGTCGGTCCATGGCGCATCGAGGATCTCCTTGCGCCGGCGAGGGGCGCCCGAAGAACGCGGCGGCGATAAAGAACCTCGGCGTACGTCGCCGGGGCGAGCCCCCAGCCCAGCGCCCACCCGGTCTGTACGACCCGTAGGGCTCCGGCCACCCACTCACCACCGCAACCGAAGCCCTGAGTGCCGCGCGGCACCACCAGCTGGGGCGTGTCCGTGACCGTCGGAGGCCGACCCCGCGAGTCGGCCTCCGCACGCGATGAAGATCAGGGTGACGCCGGCGAGGGTGCCGGAGGCTCGGCGTGGCCGGCACGCAACGAGGTTTTGTCGATCTTGCCGACCGCGTTCTTCGGGATGGCGTCCACCACGAAGTACGCGGTTGGGCGCTTGTAACCGGTGAGGCTGCGCGCGCAAAGGGCTTTCAGCGCCTCGGAGTCGACTGCCGAACCCGGCCGGGGCTGGACGTAGGCGACCACCACCTCTCCCCACTTCTCGTCGGGTACGCCGATCACCGCGGCTTCGAGCACCGACGGGTCGCCTGCGAGGACGTCCTCGATCTCCTTGGGGTAGATGTTCTCCCCACCCCGGATGATCATGTCCTTCGAGCGCCCGACCAGGGTCAGATAGCCGTCGGCGTCGAGATGGCCCACGTCACCTGTGTGCAACCAGCCGTCGACGATGACCTTGGCCGTCTCGTCCGGACGGCCCAGATAGCCACGCATGACATTGGCCCCCCGTACGACGACCTCACCGTCACCGCCCGGTGCCACTTCGACACCCTCGGCATCGACGATCCGGATCTCCTGGCCGGGGAAGGGCAGTCCCACCGTCCCGGCGCGTCGAGGGCCGGCGACGGGGTTGATGGTGGAGCCGCAGGTTCCTTCGGACAGCCCGTACCCCTCGACGAGCGGAAACCCGTACCGGGCCTCGAACCGGGTCAGCAGCTCGGCGGAGGCGGGGGCCGCGCCGCAGACTCCGAAGCGCAGGGACGAGGTGTCGGGGCGGACGTCGTCCGGGAGCGCCGCGAGCATGCTGTAGATCGTCGGGACGGCGCTGAAGTAGGTGGGGCGCTCGCGCTCGACCACGTCGAAGAAGGTGTCGGGAGCGAATCGGTCGGCGATGGCCATGCTCGCGCCCGCCAGCAACGGTACGAGGGTGCTGACCACGATGCCGTTGACGTGGAACAGCGGAAGGATCAGCAGGCACCGGTCGGCCGGCCCGACCTCCAGCGCCCGACGTCCCATGTCCGCCATGGCGTCGATGTTGGCGTGGTCGAGCATGACGCCTTTGGGAACGCCGGTCGTGCCGCTGGTGTAGATGAGCAGGGCCAGCGCGGACGGGTCCGGAAGGGGCGCTTGATCCGGCTCCGCTGCTCCGTCGTGCAGTTCGCCGACGGCGAGAACGGCAGTCCCGTCCGCCACGGGGACCTCACCGTCTTCGCTCACCAGGAGGCGTGCGCCGGAGTCCTTGAGCTGTCGGGCCACTTCCATGTCGGTCATGCTCGGGTTGACCGGGGTGATGGTGGCGCCGAGCCGCCAGGCGGCGAACAGCAGGAGCACGAACTCGACGCGATTGGTCAGCTTGAGCGCCACGACATCGCCGGGGCCGATCCCGAGGTCCCGGAGATGTCGTGCAGCCGCCTGGACGCGACGCAGCAACTGAACGTTGGAGAGGGTCTGGCGGCTGTCCGAGACCGCGGCCCCGTCGGGTGCGAGGGCCGCGCGGCGGTCGGGCAGAGATGCGAAATTCATGGCGAGGGTGTACCTGTCTCGGTGTGATGCGATCCGGTCACGGAGCTGACGCGGCGGCTGCCGGGGCCAGCTGGCGGGTGAGGAACTCGATCTGGTCGCGCACCAGAACTTCGAAGGTCTCGCCGGTGTAGAAGTCGAAGTGGCCGGCGTCGTACCTCTTGATCTCTCCCTTGGGTGCGGTGCGCGCGTAGCGGAGGGTCTGGGCGGGGGGCGTGACGGAGTCGGTGTCGCTGACGCAGAAGAGGATCGGGACGGTGATCTTCTTGGCCGCACGGCCGGGCCGGTAGGTAAGTATGGTCGGGATGACCCTCGCCGCCACCTCGTTGCGGAACGTCGTTCCCGGGGGCTGCAGCGCCTGGTACCCGGGCAGGGCGTCCGGGGCGTTCATGAGGGCCGACGAGCCGGGGTCGGCGGCGATCGGAACCATCACGGGCGGCTTTCCGCGACCTCTGGCCGCCAGATCGCGGGCCACCACCGGGACGACCTTGAGCGAGGCGGCAGGGCCCAGCGCGAGCGCCGAGGCGAGGCCGTCGGTGAAGGGGCACTGGGCCACGGCCGCACGCAGTTCGGGATGGCGTGAGGCGACGGTGATGGCGTGACCGCCGCCGAACGAGCTGCCCCATACGGCGATGCGGGCGCGGTCGACGTCCGTGCGTGCCTTGACGTAGGCGATGGCGGCGTCCCAGTCGGCGAGCTGACGCTTGATCGACAGGAGCTGGCGGGGGTGGCCGCCGCTGTCGCCGAAGTGCCGGTAGGTGAAGGCCACCGCGGCGATGCCGGCCTGTGCGAAGCGCTCGGCGAACGCGTCCAGGCGCATCTCGCGGACGGCGCCGAGGCCGTGGCCGAGGATGACGACGGGCGGTGACGTGACGCCCGTGGGGAGGTAGAGCCAACCGGCACAGGTGCTGTCGCCGGAAGGGAACGTGATGTCGTGACGGGTGAAGGACTGCGGAGAGGTCATCGTCGGTTCACCGCCCGTCCGTAGGGCGACGGCCCGGCACGCTGCCCGACGCGAGGGACCGCGCGTAGGTGCCGGGTGTGTAGAGCGGGAGTTCGCCGGTGGCGTCCGTCGTCTCCATGTAGTCCAGCATGAGTTCCTGACTTTCCTTCGACATGACCCTGGCGAAGAACTCGGTGCGTTCGACATGCAGACCGTCCTCCAGCGACAGGGAGCCGCCGAAGTACACCGCCCTCTTGGCGGCCTCGACCGTGCCCTTCGACCGCTTTCCGAAGTGCTCGGCGAGTTCGACCGCCTGCGCGACCACCTTGTCCTGCGCGACGACCGTGTCCACCGCCCCGTTGGCGAGGGCCTCCGCGGGCGTGAACGGCTTGCCTTCGAGAATCGCGGCCAGGGACCGGTGGGTGCCGATCAGGCGGGTCAGCCGCTGTGTGCCGCCTCCGCCCGGGATGATGCCGAGGAGGATCTCCGGCTGGCCGATGAAGAAGTCCCCGTCCGCCATGACCCGCAGATCGCACGCCCAGGCGAACTCCGCGCCGAGGCCCAGAGCCGAACCGTTGAGGGCGGCCACGAAGAGGACGCCACTGCGGTTCATCCGGAGGAAGGTCGAGTGCAGACGCTCCAGCTGGAGGGCGCCCCGCATCGGGGTCCTGCGCAGCACAGGTCCGAGGAGACGGGACCGGTCCACGTGCTTCGCCATGCGTACGACGGCGGCGGCACCGCGCCGGCCGACCGTGGGGCTGCTGGCGCCCCCTTCCTGGAGCCACCGGACCGCGGCATGGCTGACGAATCGCTCGGGATGTGCCCCGGTGAAGACGACGGCACGAACGTTCGGATCACGGTCGGCTCGGGTGACCAGCTTTTCCAGCTGCTGGGAGATGTCGAGGCCGAACTCCTGGAGCGGGCCGCCGTCGACCCGGACGACCAGGACGGACCCGCGGTCCTCGATCGCCAGATGGCCCTTGTCTTTGTATGGCATGAGTTCTGCTCCCGTGCTGAGTTCATGGGATGGAAGGCGCATGGAGGACAGCCGCGGATGCGTGTCGCGGCGATGAGGTCGAATCCGCCCCGACAAGCTGCGCCGCACAGGCGGCGGGAGACGAGACTGGACCAGCACGTGATGACGTGTTCCAGGACGGATGCGTGTATCCGAGACGGCACGGCACGTGCGATGTGTACTATTGCCGTGAAGAATTACATAACCAAGTTATTTCGGGTGTGTCAACGGTGGAGGCGCGCGGAACATGGCAGGGCGGGCGAGAGTCGATGACGCACCGGAACGACTTGTGCGGGCGGCCATCGGTCTGCTGGCCGAACAGGGTCCGTCGGCTCTGAAGGTGCGCGCGGTGGCGTCCGCGAGCGGACTGTCGACGATGGTGGTGTACAGCCACTTCGGTGGGATTCCCGAGCTGATGAGTGCTGTTGCCGACCACGGGTTCAAGGAACTCGGCAGAGCGTTCGCCCAGGTGCCGGTGACGGAGGACCCGATCGCCGAACTCCTGGCCATGAACTTGAGCTGCCGTCGGATGGCCCGCGAGAACCCTCACCTCTATGACCTGATGTTCGGGCTGTCCACTCGGGCGACGTACCGGCCTCTGCCGGACACGGACCTTCGCCTGAGCGGGCATTCTCCGGCCTTTCGGGAAGCCCACGCTCATGTCGTCGCGGCGTGCGCGCGGCTCGTGGACTCCGGACGGGTCGAGCCGCAGGAACCCGAAGTCATCGCCGCCCAGCTGTGGAGTTTCGTGCACGGTTACATCACCCTCGAACTGGCTGAGCACTTCGTCGAGTTCGACGACGCCGTGGTGCAGGTGCTCCTGCCGATGGGCGTGAACTTCTGCGTCGGGCTGGGTGACGAGCGGGAACGTGCCGAGGCCTCCCACGAGGCCGGCGTGCGCTTGTACGACTCGATCGTCCAAGGCCGGTGAGAACCCGCGCGGTCGGGCGCCGCCCGGCGTGCGGCTAGGACGCCTTGGTCTCCGCGGCAGAGGTGTCGGCGCTCGGCGTGCGCTGGTCGTTCCGGCCCAGGGCTGCGACCTCCCGTTCGAGGGAGGGAGCCGCCCGGGCGGCGAAGCGCCTCATCCAAGGCCACGCCAATGGCGAATTCAGCGCCGCCTTGGCCCAGTTGGCCACGACGACCGCACGCGGAACGTACACACGGCTGCGTCGGCGCACGAGCCCGTCGACGATCGCGGCGGCAGCCCGGTCGGGGCTCGTGGTGACGTTGCCCGGATAGGGCAGTCGAGCGCGCAGGCCCTGGAACGAGGGGAGGTCCGCCTCGGCGCCCCGGACGAGGTCCGTGTTGATCCAGGAGGGGTGCACCACGCCGACCGTGATCCCGAGGTGTGCCACTTCCTGGCGGTAGGTCAGGGCCAGCAGTTCGGCCCCCGCCTTGCTCGCGCCGTAGGAGGCCATCGCGGCCAGCGGCATGAACGACAGCGCGGACGCCACGACCAGCACGTGGCCACGGCTGCGCTCCAGATGGGGCGTCGCGTACTTCAGAGTGCGGAACACGCCGTTCAGGTTGATGTCCAGGACCCGTTCGAACGACGCGTCGTCCGTCTGCCGCACCGTGCCGTACGCCACGACGCCGGCGTTGGCGACGACGAGGTCGATGCCGCCCATGACGTCAGCGGCCGCGTCGATCGCCGACCGTAGAGCAGCTCCGTCGCGCACGTCGGCCTCACGCCAAGCAGCGGCGGGACCCAGCTCGGCGGCGAGGGCGCGCAACCGATCGGCTTCCAGGCCGATCACGGTCACCCGGGCCCCTCGGGCGGCGGCCAGGCGGGCCACCTTCTCACCGATGCCGCGTGCCGCTCCTGTAACAACCAGCTTCTTGCCCAGCAAGTCACGTTTCATGGCGGCAACATAACTTCGTTATTGAGGGAACACAAGAGACCGCGCACCGCTCGCTGCCCGGCTGGTGTGACGCTCGTGGCCATGACCGCGTACTCACCGGGAAAGGGCGTGACTTCTTCGGCGTGCCGCTTGCGACGGACCGGTGGGAGGCGGCTGGCCGGTCAAGCAGGGCCCTTGACAAGTGGGTCTATCTACGCAACTTTAATGGCCAGGAGCTCATGAATGTTCTTGGCGAGCAAGGAGGCTGCCGGGTCATGGAGTGGACGGGCGCGTGCTATGCGGACAAGCCGACGGTCGAGGTCCATACCTGGATCGCCGCCAGTCCGACCCAGGTGTGGACGCTGGTGTCCGACATCGAGCTGATGCCGCGCATGAGTTCCGAGCTGCAGTCGGTGGAATGGCTGGACGGCGAGAGCGGCCCTGCTCTGGGTGCCCGGTTCGTCGGCCGGAGCAAGCATGAAGCGCTCGGGGAGTGGGCCACCACCTCCCACATCGTCGAGTACGAGCCGCCGAGGAGGCTCGCCTGGGCGGTCGAGGATCCGCAGCACCCGACGGCGATCTGGCGGTTCACGTTGGAGCCGCAGGACGGCGGCACTCTGCTGCGGGAGTGGATGCAGATGGGACCGGCCCGCTCGGGTCTCTCCTTCGCCATCGACCGCATGCCGGAGAAGGAGCAGAAGATCGTCTTCGTGCGGATGCGGGAGTTCGAGGCCAACATGGCCGTCACCGTCGAAGGGGTCAAGAAGCTGGCCGAGAGCGGCCGAACCCCGGGCGAGGCGAGTCTGTGATGCGTACCTCGACCACGATCGAGGCCTCCGGTGGCGACTGGCGGGAGATCGTCGACTACGTCACCGAGGCGGAGAGGCTCGGCCTGGACATCTGCTGGGTCGCGGAGGCATGGGGCTCCGAAGCGCCCTCGCCGCTGGGCTATCTCGCCGCGAAGACGCAGCGCATGCTTCTCGGGTCGGGCATCATCCAGCTCGCCACCCGCACTCCGATGGCCATCGCCCGTGCCGCGATCACGCTCTCGCAGATCTCCCAGGGGCGCTTCCTCCTGGGGCTGGGCCCTTCCGGACCACAAGTGATCGAAGGGCTGCACGGTGTGCCGTTCGATCGGCCGTTGTCGCGGATGCGCGAGACCGTCGAGATCGTGCGACAGGCCGCCTCGGGGGAGAAGGTCTCCCACTCCGGCAGTGCATTCCAGATCCCGGTGCCGGGCGGGGAGGGCAGGCCCATGCGCCTGTCCATGCGCGCCGAGTACGACATCCCCGTCTACCTGGCGACCCTCTCGCCCAAGATGCTGCACCTGACCGGCGAGATCGCCGACGGCTGGCTGGGCACCAGTTTCGTACCCGAGGGCGCCGAGGAGGCGTACTTCGACCACCTGGACGCGGGTCTTGCCGCATCAGGGAGGTCGCGCGCCGACCTCGACATCTGCCAGGGCGCCGAGGTTGCCTTCGCGCGGGACGAGGACGCGCTGCGCGCCATGGTGGCGGGACGCAAGAAAGAGCTGGCCTTCAGCCTCGGCGGCATGGGGTCGGCGACCACGAACTTCTACAACAACGCCTACAGCCGCCAGGGTTGGGCCGAGGTCGCGGCCGAGGTCCGGACCCGCTGGCAGTCCGGAGACCGGGACGGCGCGGCCGCTCTCGTGACCGACGACATGGTGCTGGCCACCACGCTCATCGGAACCGAGGACATGGTGCGCGAGCGGCTGCGCGTGTGGCGCGCGGCCGGAGTCGACACCGTCCGTCTCTACCCCGCGGGTGAGAGCCTCGACGCCCGACTCGCCACCCTGGGCCGGGCCATCGACCTGGTCCGCGACATCGAGGACGAGGCGGCACGGTAGCGAGAGGCCACCGCGGCCGAGGCAGGTCGCCGTACGCCGACGCCGCCCGCCGGGCTCCGCCTCAGATCAACCGCGGGCGCTGATGCCGTCGGCCGCCAGGCCCGACATCAGCAGGTTGATCGCATGGAACGTCCTGGTCAGGGCTTCCTCCCGGTCCGTCGCGGCGGCAATGATCTGGTTGCCCTCACACAGGCCGGCCAGCAGCAGCCGGGCGACGGTGGCGACGGGAACGTCGGGTTGCAGTTCACCGCGTTCGGCCAGAACGGTCAGCAGCCGCTCGATGGGCGGCTGGCCGACGCTGTCGTTGATGTGCCGGTACTGCCCTCCCAGGACCGACGGCGCCTGGGCCATCAGCTCCCGGTGCAGGGGGTCGTCGATGGTCCGCCGCAGGAAGGCGTGCGTGAGGTCGGCGACCGCGGCCATGGCGGGCTGGTCCGACCCTGTCGTACGAAGCGCCTCGCACGTCGCGTCGGCCAGAGCACGGACCTGCTCAAGCAGCTCGGTGTAGAGCTCGGCGAACATCGCCTTCTTGTCCGGGAAGTGGCTGTAGAAGGTGCCCTTGCTGACCCGTGCCGCCCCGGTGATGGCCTCGACCGACGTGTGCGCGAACCCGTTGTCCACGAAAAGTTTCCGTGCGGCCGTCACCAGGTCCGCCCGGGTCTGCTCCGCGTACATCTGTCGTCGGTTTGGCCCTCGCATGCGCACCATCGTATATTCAATGACCTGAGGTCAGTGAATGACCAACGGTCAGTCAAATCGTGACAGTGCCCTCCGGAAGGCAGGCGGAGCCGTGGAAAAGCGCAGGATCGTGTTGCTGGGTGCGACCGGGTACACCGGGCAGCGCGTGCTCCGGGAACTGCTCGCACGAGGGGAGAAACCGACCCTGGTCGGGCGGAGCCGGACCAGGATGCTGGCCCTGGCCGACCGCTTCGAGACGGACCTGCCGGTGACCGAGGCCGACGTCACCTCGACGGCCGAGCTCACGCGCCTCGTGGAGCCCAGCGATGTCGTCGTCTCCACGATCGGTCCGTTCATGCGGCTCGGTATGGCCGCGGTCACGGCTGCCGCGCGGGCGGGGGCCCACTACCTCGACTCGACGGGGGAGGGAACCTTCGCCCGCCGCGTCCTCCTTGAGCTGGACGCCGTCGCGGCCGTCCGGGGAGCGACCCTCGTGCCCGCGTTCGGCTACGACTACGTGCCGGGCAACCTCGCCGGCGCGCTCGCCCTGACGCGGGCGGGGGAGCGGGCACGTCACGTGGAGGCCGGCTACTTCATCACCCGTGCCGGGCAGGGCGACGAGCTGCTCTACCGGAGCACCCTGCGCGACGCGTACACCCTCACCACGGGAGGCACACGTCAGACCCTGGTCGCTGCGGCAGCCGAGGACGGGTTCGCCTACCGCAGCCCGCGCCCCTGGGCCACCGCCCGTGTGGTCGACGAGCGCGTAGGCAAGCGGGTGCGTACTTTCCACTACGGCGGCGTGAAACGAACGACCATGACCGTCCCGGGCACGGAGCATCTCGGACTGCCCGAGGTCTTCCCCCAGTTGGAGAGCGTCGAGGTGGGCCTGGGGTGGTTCGGACGGTGGACGCGCCCGGTGCAGATCGCCGCCACGCTCCAGGCGCCCTTGCTGCGCTCGGCGAAGGTGCGGGCCGCCCTGGAGCGGTGGTCCGAGCGGCTCCCGGGGTCCCAGCGTGAGCCGGACCCCGACGGCCGATCCCTGGTGATCGCCGTTGCCCGCGACAGTCAGGGCCGCCCGTTGGCCACGACTGCCCTCACCGGACCCGATCCGTACGAGATGACGGGATCCCTCCTGGCGTGGGGCGCCGTCCACGCGGCACAGCCGGATGCCGTCCTCAAGCCCGGCGCGCACGGCCCGGTCGCCGCCTTCGGCCTCGACACCCTCAGGCTCGGTGCCGCCGAGGCCGGAGTACACGAAGTCGACGGGGCGTCGGCCCGCCGTAGATGATGACCGGGCGGGCATAGATCACGGCGCCGCGGCGCTGAAGCAGGCGTACGGTAAACCGCTGCCGAGGTGGTGAACCATGTGTTCGCCTCCCTTGTCCGCGAGTTGATGAACAGGTTGTTCGATCGGGAGCGAGTCGGCCCCTCGTGGGGGCAGGCCGCCCCAGCGGAAAGGAAGCCGTCCATGGACGAGCAGGGTGACCACTTCGACGTCGTCGTACTCGGCGCGGGCCCCGGAGGATACGTAGCCGCCATCCGGGCCGCCCAACTGGGCAAGCGCGTCGCGGTCGTCGAGGAGAAGTACTGGGGCGGCGTCTGCCTGAACGTGGGCTGTATCCCCACCAAGGCCCTGCTGCGCAACGCCGAGCTCGCACACATCTTCACGCGCGAGGCGAAGACCTTCGGCATCAAGGTGGACGGGGAGGTCTCCTTCGACTACGGCGAGGCCTTCCGCCGCAGTCGGAAGGTCGCGGACGGCCGGGTCAAGGGCGTCCACTACCTGATGAAGAAGAACAAGATCACGGAAATCAGCGGTCGCGGCACCTTCCTCGACCCGCACACGCTCCAAGTGGCCGACTACGACGGCAACACCCGCACCGTCGGCTTCGATCACTGCATCATCGCCGCCGGGGCGAGCCCCAAGCTGCTGCCCGGCACCCGTCGTACGTCGCGCGTGGTGACGTTCGAGGAGCAGATCCTCGCCGAGGACCTGCCGCAGTCGATCGTGATCGCGGGCGCCGGGGCCATCGGCGTCGAGTTCGCCTACGTTCTGCACAACTACGGCGTCAAGGTCACCATCGTCGAGTTCCTGGACCGGATCGCCCCGCTGGAGGACGCCGAGGTCTCCGCCGAACTGGCCAAGCAGTACCGGAAGTTGGGCATCGACGTCCTCACCTCGACCCGCGTCGAGTCGATCGACGAGTCCGGCCCGCAGGTCCGCGTCACGGTCACCGGCAAGGACGGCGCCCAGCAGGTTCTGGAGGCCGACAAGGTCCTGCAGGCGATCGGCTTCGCGCCGAACGTCACCGGGTACGGCCTGGAGAACACCGGCGTGCGGGTCACCGAGCGTGGCGCGATCGACGTCGACGGCCGTTGCCGTACCTCCGTCCCGCACATCTACGCCATCGGCGACGTCACCGCGAAGCTGATGCTCGCGCACGCCGCCGAGGCCATGGGCGTGGTCGCCGCCGAGACGATCGGGGACGCGGAGACCATGGAGCTGGACTACGTGATGATCCCGCGATCCACCTTCTGCCAGCCGCAGATCGCCAGCTTCGGCTACACCGAGGCGCAGGCGCGGGAGAGGGGCTACGACGTCCAGGTCGCCAAGTTCCCGTTCACCGCGAACGCCAAGGCCCATGGCCTGGGCGACGCGAGCGGGTTCGTGAAGCTGATCAGCGACGCCAAGTACGGCGAGCTCCTCGGCGGTCACCTCATCGGCCCCGACGTCACCGAACTCCTCCCCGAGCTGACCCTGGCCCAGCAGTGGGACCTCACGGTCCACGAGGTCGCTCGCAACGTCCACGCCCACCCGACCCTCGGCGAAGCGGTCAAGGAAGCCGTCCACGGCCTCGCCGGCCACATGATCAACATGTAGCGGGATGCTGACAGGCATCCGTGACGTCGCCGAGATCTGCGACCTGGCCGCGCCCCCGGCCGGGTCGCGATCCGGTTGGCTGCGGCGCTGAGGGCGTCGTATGCGATGCGGTCGTAGCCGACGAGGTTCGCGGTGTGCTCCGGGGAGGAGGCGGGCGGAACCCGGCGGCAGCCGTGACACGCGGCGGGGGCCGGTGGTGTGCGCAGCCTTCCTGGTCCCCGGGCCGGGCGGTCAGATTCAGGCCAGGGCCGGAGGCGGTACGAAGCCGTCCACTTCCCGGCCGAGCAGTGCGGCGAACTCGATGGTGGTGAGATCGCCTCCGCTCGGGCCCATGGCCTGCAGACCGACGGGCAGTCCGTTCCTGCCCTTGCGCACCGGGATGGTCGTGGCCGGCCCTCCGGAGACGTTGGCGACGGCGCTCCACTTGACCTGGTCCCAGTAAGGGCGTCGTACACCGTCGACCTCGAAGGGCCGCCCGAACCAGTCGATCAGCTTGTTGTGATGAGCGGGGGCGGCCGTCGGGGTGACCGGCATGAGCACGACGTCGAAGTCCTGGAAGAACTCGAACCAGCGCTGCCGGAGCTCGTTGCGCACCATGTTGGCCTGCAACCAGTGGAAGTGGGACTGGAAGGTTCCGCGCAGGGCAGGACCGGCGTCGCCCCGCGGATTCTGGACGAACCGGGCCAGCGTCGCGGCACTGGGGGCAGGAGCGAGACCGGTGCGGTCGCCCGCGCCGAAGAGCAGAGGCGAAAAGGCCTTCTGGTGATTCGTCCCTATGTCGACAGGGAGACTCGCGGGTTGGACGGTGATCTTTGCGCCGGCTCTACGCAGCACGGTGACCGCATCGTCCATGGCTTCCCTGATGTCGCCGTCGACCGGACACGAGGGATCCTCACTCCAGACGGCGACCCGGAAATCGGCGAGCCTGGTCGCGCGCGGCGGTGCGAGCGTGTAGCTGAAACCACCGTCGTAGTCGGCCGGTCCGACCGTCGCCCGCAGGATCGGGACGAGATCACGGGCGTCTCGGACCTGGGCGCCGCCGCAGGCCATGTCGGCTTCCGTCCATCGTCCCGCGCCCGGGCCGTAGGGAACATGTCCGATGAGCGGGATCGACCGCCAGGTCGACTTGTGGCCGTACAGGCCGTTGAAGTGGGCCGGGATCCTGGTCGATCCGCCGATTTCCGAGCCGAAGTCGAACGCGGTGAGGCCCGCGGCGGTGGCGACGGCGCCGCCTCCGGCGGATCCGCCCGAGGTGCGGGTGGTGTCCCACGGGTTGGATGAGGGGCCGAATACCGGGTTGTCGGCCTGGACGTCCTGGTTGCCCGGAGGCATGTTGCTCTTGCCCATGATCACCGCACCGGCCGCGCGCAGCCGCTTGACCGCCTCGGCGTCCTGGTCGGGCACGTAGTCCTTAAGATCCATGCGCCCGCAGACGGTGCGCATGCCCGCGGTCTCGTAGCTGTCCTTCACCGTGATCGGCACGCCGTGCAGCGGACCGCGGGCCTGCCCCGCCGCCCGCTCGGCGTCGGCTTTCCCCGCCTCGCGGCGGGCACGCTCGGGGTCCAGGGTCACCACCGCGTTCAGTGCGGTGTTGTGGACGGCGATCCGCTCGAGATAGATCTCGACGAGTTCCCGGCTTGAGATCTCACCCGCGGCCAGCGCGCGTGACTGCTGCACGGCGGACTGGAAGGGGACGTCACTCACGGCATGCCTCATCTCTGACTCTGACGGCGCCGAGTGGAATGGCGGTCGTAATATTACATTCGGCAGACCATAGGTCGAGGTCGGGGGGGAAGGGCAATGGCCCTGCGGAAGGGGATCCTGCGGCGCGGCACGAGCGGACGGCGCGGAGCGGAGCCGAGCTTCGAGAGGCCCAGCCGACCTCCTCGCCGAGGAACGGCGCACGCGGGCCGCGTCGACACCAGGATTCCGGGGACTTGAGGAGCCTCGTCCGCGACTGCCGGCACCGGGGCAAGCGCGGCGTCGGATGCCACGCAAGGTGGTCCGAGTGCGATGGGAGAGCCCGCATGCCCGAACCCAGTGCGCAACTACGGCGCCCCCTGGGCGTCTCTGGCCCGCCACGTGACCCAGCCCGGGACGCCCAGATCCTTCGCGCGGCCACGGAGCTGCTCACCGAGGGCGGATATCCGGCACTGACCATGGACAAGGCCGCGACACGAGCCGGGGTGGGCAAGGCGACCGTGTACCGGCGCTGGAAGTCCCGCGCGGAACTCGCCGCGGAGGCGCTGGACCAAGTCGGTCTCACCGACGATCTCGTGCCGGTCACTATCGGGCCGGGCGACTTCGCGAGGAACTCATTGCGACGATGAACCGCGCCACGGCCTGGTCCGGCAACTACGTCGACTCCCTGCACCCGGCCATCGAGGGCGTGCTGGCCCAGGCGGTGGAGCGCGGCGATCTGCCCCCGCGCAGGGCCACTCCCTCAGAAGGTCACTCGAAGGCGTCCCCGCCGCCCTCACTCCTGTTCCGCTGGGGCTCGTCCGCGGCCGGCAGATCGGCGACGACGGCATCGCGACGATCGTCGACACCGTCCTCATGCCCTTGCTCTGACGACCATGCGTGCAGCGTCACCGACAGGCGGTTGATCAGAAGCGTCCGCTCTCTGTACCCCGACCCACAGCCGTCCCTCATCGCCATGCTCCGACGTCGCTACCCGTGACGGGGCGTCACCGGCGCACGGTGGCACACCCCAGCTTCTCGGAAATCTCGTCGGGCCACGTTCACTTGTACGCGGACACCGGTCAGCCCGTCGCGTTCGCCCGTATCGACCTCGGCCTCGCGGAGGCATGCCATCGGTTCGCCGCGTGGAGCTAGCTAGATGATGCTGTTCTGGCGCGCGCCCGGCTGTTGGGCGCGGCCAGGCAACGTGGTCTAGATCCACGGCAGTTGCCCCGCCGGGTCGGTGACCACCTGCACTGCTCACTGATCTCGCTGGGTTGGTGGCCTCTCAGCGGGTGTTGCGCTCCGCCACCGCCCTGGCCGTGTCGCTGAGTACTTGTGGCAGATCGTGCTTACCAACGATCACTTCGAGGAACCGGATGCGATCGGTATGCGCCGAGAGCCGGGCGAGTGCGTCGTGGAGTTCGCCGAGGGTGCGGGCCTGCGCGGTGACGGCGTCGGCGCCGAGAGCTCCGGGGACGGCCTGCCAGTCCCACCGGCTGATGTCGTTGTAGGCCGCGTTCCATCCGTGGATCGCTCGTTCGACCGTGTAGCCGTCGTTGTTGACGAGAACGATGATCGGGGCGAGGCCCTCGCGGGCGATGGTGCCGATCTCCTGCACCGTCAGCTGAGCCGCGCCGTCCCCGATGATGAGGACGGCGCGCCGGTCCGGCGATGCCGCGAGCTGAGCGCCCGCCACGGCGGGCAGGCTGTAGCCGATGGAGGACC
This sequence comes from Streptomyces sp. NPDC048420, assembly GCF_040651535.1. Taxonomy (NCBI): domain Bacteria; kingdom Bacillati; phylum Actinomycetota; class Actinomycetes; order Kitasatosporales; family Streptomycetaceae; genus Streptomyces; species Streptomyces sp. NPDC048420. Next base: position 17,899 of record NZ_JBEZKG010000015.1, on the reverse strand, counting down.
AGCCGGGCTGCGCGACGACCTCGACGTCGGTCGGCAGTCGCTGACCGAGGAGGCCGTAGAACGCCGTTCCCTGGTCGGCGGCGATGATGTCGCCCCGTTGGAAGAAGCGGCCGAGCCGGTCCCAGAGCAGATCCTGGTTGAGCGGAGTGGAGGGGGCGTCGGCTGTGGGGCCGGCGGGCAGGGCGGCGTCGGTTGCGGGTGCGACTGTGTCGAGGGCGGCCGGGACCAGGCGGGCGAGCTCGTCGAGTGCCTGGTGGATGGTGACGCCCTCGAACAACTGCGCACCGACGGTGGCGTACGAGGGCTGGATGCCGATCAGGCGGGACGCTTCGATGCCGGTGGTGAACCCGCCCGTGTTGAGGTCGTGTTCGACCAGGCCGACACCGATGGTCACGTCCACCCGTTCGACCTTGTGCCGGACCTCCGGCGCGGATATCGCCCCGTTGTAGACGCCGACGAACCCAGGAAGGGATTCGTCGACAACCCCCTTGCCGCTGGGGGTGACGGCCACCGCCAGCGGCCCCTTGCGCAGAAGTGCGTCGAGCTCCGGCCGGACCCCGTGGCGCGCGGCGAGGGAGTCCACCAGCACGGTGACCTCGGCGTCGTCGGTCAGGAGCCGGTCCGCGGCTTCGGTGAAGTCACGCACCCTGTCCCTCGCGCTTCCACGCACCGAACCGGTAGCGGGCATAGGGTCGACGGTTCCCGGGAGCGGCATGCCGACCAGGTCGGAGGGCAACGCCAGGTACCCCGGCTTCTTCTCCCGCAGGACGGTGGCGACGACCCGGTCGATCTCCTGCACCGCCATCTCCTCGGTGACAGTCGCGGCGGCGCAGGTGACCTCCTGTGCCGCGCGCAGGAAGTGGCGGTGGTCGCCGTCGAGCAGACTGTGATGGACGGGCAAGCCCCGGCGCTGGATCTCTCGGGTAGGGACGCCGACGACATGCAGGACGGGCACGCTTTCGGCGTAGGATCCGGCGATGCCGTTGATCGCGGACAGTTCGCCGACGCCGTAGGTGGTGACGAGGGCGGCGAAACCGTTGAGCCGGGCGTAACCGTCGGCCATGTAGGCCGCGTTGAGCTCGTTCGCGTTGCCGATCCAGCGCAGGAGGGGGTGGGCGTCGATCTCGTCGAGGAGTGCGAGATTGTAGTCGCCGGGCACGCCGAAGACATGGCGCACGCCGGCGGCGGCGATTCGGTCCAGCAGATATCCGCTGATGGTGGACAGGGATTCCTGGCTCATGAGGTCCTTGCCTTCTCGAAGCGCTCAGCCCAGCAGGGGCAGCTTTCCGACGATCTTGGAAACTCGGTTGCGGGGGCCGACGATGCTGACCGCGCAGTAGTCCAACTCCGCGCTGTCGGTGTTCTCCACGGATGCGGCGTAGTCGGTGTAGACGAGGGTGTGCTGGGCGACGACGGGCATGTCGGCGACGAAGGTGTCCGCGTACGAGGCCGCTTTCTCGCGGATGGCGCGCAACGCGGCCGGATCGGCGGCGAGCACCGAGCAGCCCACCCAGGGCAGCGCCGGGTGGAGGGACCCCGTGGAGTCGGAGACGTCGGCCCCGAGCAGGCCGGGAACCCGAGCGACGGTAGGAGCCGCAGCGCAGACCGCGGCGTTCGCGGCGCGGCCCGGAGGTAGCTCGCTGTTGACGACGATCACCCATTTCAGGCGAGCCGAGCGGGTCGACAGGCTGAGGTCGACCTCGCTGGGGGAGAAGCCGACCACGGCGCCGTCGGACTGGTTGACCGTAGCCACACTCATGGCCTGTCTCCTCATCTCGTACGGAAGATGTGCGAGATGCTAGATACAACTACGGAAGTAATCCAACGAGTCCGTACTTATGACGGAGGGATGGTTCCTGTGACGGCCATCGACGAACTTGATACGGCGATCTTGCGGGAATTGCAGTCGGATGCACGGAAGACCAACCGGGAGGTTGCCGCAGCAGTCGGGGTGTCCCCGACTACGGCGCTCGACCGTACGCGGGCCCTGCGCCGACGAGGGATCATCCGTGGCGCGATCCTCGACGTGGACCTCCCCGCGATCGGGCGCCCCGTGCAGGCACTCATCGCCGTGCGCGTCCGGCCACCGTCCCGCCCGGTGATCGAGAGCTTCCGCAACTGGGCCATGGGCCTGCCGGACATTCTCGGCGTCTTCGTCACCACGGGCACCGAGGACTTCATCCTTCACGTCGCCGTTCCTGACAACTCCAGTCTTTATGCCTTCATCATCGACCGCCTCACCGAACGACCGGAGGTCGCCGATGTGCGCACCTCGATCGTCTTCGAGCACCTCACCAACAACCACATCAGCCCGGCGCACGGCACCGCCTGATCGTCAGAGACTGTCTGAGCAACGGCGTCCCCAGCGGAGTCCGGCATCGGTGGCGATCGCGGCGGCGCAGGCTTTTTCAGAGGCCCTCCAGGTCGTGTTTCACAGAGGGCTGGTCTGTCGGGTTGGCCGTTCGGGGAAGTCGCGGGCGGCCGGCCGCTGCCGCCCCTGGAGGAGAAGAGAGCAGGCACGGTGGGGGAGGGTGTGGTCCCGCGGGGGATAGGGTCGGGGAATGCAGGCGGGGGAGTTACTCGGATCCGGCCGCAGCGCGGATGTCTTTGCCGTCGATGACCAGTGGGTTCTTCGGCGGTATCGGGAGGGCGGCGACGCCAGGGCCGAAGCGGCGGTAATGGGTTACCTGGCGGAGCGCGGGTATCCGGTGCTCAGGGTCCTGGACCGGGCGGGTGCCGGGTCGGCGGAGCTGCCTCGAACCGATCTGGTGATGCAGCGGCTGCACGGCCCGTCCATGCTGGGGGCGCTGCAGCGTGGCATGATCACGGCCGGCGAAGCGGGATCGGTGCTCGCCGATCTGCTGCGCCGTTTGCACGCTGTCCCGGCCCGGATCTGTGCCGATCCCGCCGACCGTATCCTCCACCTGGACCTGCATCCGGACAACGTGATGCTCACAGCGCAAGGGCCGATGGTGATCGACTGGTGCAACACCGAGGAAGGGCCACCCGGACTGGACTGGGCCATGTCGTCCCTGATCCTGGCGCAGGCCGCCGTCGGCACCACGGCTGTGGCGGAGCCGGCCCGCGCGGTGCTCGCTTCCTTGCTGACCCGCCCTGGCCCCGCGGTCGCCCTGTGGAACACCAACTCCGGATGCCTGTCGGAAGCCAGGAGGAGGCGGGCAGCCGACCCGTCCATGAGCCGGAGCGAGACGCGTCTCCTCGCTGACGCCACGGAGTTGATACTCGAACTGACGCCTGCCCGGTCTTGAACAAGAAGCTCCGGCGTCGCCGAGCACTGCGTGAGTGGCGGGGTGGTTCGGTAGCTGGTGGGGTGTGGGTTTCAACTCTCCATGAGTGCCGAGGCGTCCAGCATGGGTCAACGTCCCCTGCCGCGTGAACAGGGTCAGCTGCTGCGCCTGGCGTGCTCTGCCCCCCTGCTTCGGGATATCGAGGTCGACCGCCCACGGCAGATTCCTGATCTGGTCGAAAGCCGGTGTCTGGGGCTCCTCCGTGAAGCCGTAATACACCGGCTCGACGATCTCCACCGTCGTCCTCGACATCGCCCACGTCCGCGCCATAAACGAGCCACGATCCTCAGCGCAGCCCGTACTTCAAGCCCCAGCGACTCCACCTGGGCGTTCTCGGACGCGCCGCAGCCTTGTGCCGTTACAAGAGACTCGTCCGCCTCACCACGTAGGACACGGTCAGAGATCATGTGAAGACGTCGTCAAGCAGCCTGTTTAGACACTGTCCACGAACGAGTCGATGTTGATCGAGTAGCTGGCCCCGGTGGTGAGGTCGGGGCGGCTTCCGTAGCCGTCCTCCGCGAGGTCCTCGGCGGAGAGAAAGACGATCCGTAGGGTCATGTCTTCTTTGGTGAAGTACAAGTCGTCGGACCGGGCTTCGGGGTCGGGAGCCCATCCGTTGCGTGCTGCTGCCGTCCGGTAGTGCGCGGCCACTTCGGCCCGTGTGCCGTGAAAGGCGTATGTCCGGTTGGCGTACACCGAGACGTCGCCGCTGTCCGCCCAGCAGCCGGCGTCGACCTTTTCGAAGCCGCGGGCGACGGCGGCCTCGGCGGGGCGGGAGTCGAGGATTTCGAGCGCCGCCACTTGCTTCACTCGGTTGTCGGTGCCCTGGCAGTCCCTGGCGAGTTCCTGCAGTGTGCAGCCGGTGAGCGTCCCCATCGCGAGCGCGGTCGACAGATGCAGGCATATCGAGCGGGTGGCACCTATCCGTAGAGGCAAGGTGGTCTCCAGGAGAAAGGCCAGGGCGAAGCGAGTCCGCCAGGCAGCAGAGTCATCCGTGCCGCTGCGGAGCGGCACCGGCCAGTTCTATCAAGAAGATGTCCACTTCGTATCGCTGCTGATGCGAGCGTGACTTCTTTGCCAGTACCGCCGGGAGGCTGGTGGCGAGGCCTTCGACATCACCCAGTCCACTCGGTTCCCTGAACACCTGCAAAGTCCAGCGCTCGTCAGTGCTGCTCGTGGGTGGGATTGGGGAGTTCGACGTGAGTGCGCGTGCCGTGGGCATCGGTGATGTCGATGACTACACCCTTCCACTCTTCCGCGGGAATCTCGACGATGCCGATTGAGTAAGTGCTGTTTTCCAGCACGTCCGGGGTCACCCGGACTCCTGTGAGTTCTTCGGCGAGTGCGATGTAGTTCTCGACACTGCAGCCGCCGTCCTCGAAGTCGAACCCCACTTGGTGCATGAGGTCGACGAGCTCGTCAGGGGTGCTCCCGTCGCGGTGGAGTGGACCTTCGAATCGGGTGCGTAGCTCGCCGTCCTCCCACCAGGAGAAGAGGCTCATGGCGTTAGGGCTGCGGAAATGCGAGACGGCCCTGGTGCCGGCAGTGGCGTGCGATATGGCGTCGGTCTGGAGCTCGATGCCGCCGTTGATCTCCAAGGCCAGGACCCAGTCAGCGTCCTTGCCCGGGACGAGGGTGGCTCCGACGAGCATGTATTCACCCCAGTCAGCCTGATCATCCTGGAAGTCACGGTCTCGGGTCACGAACGCATCAAAGCCGGCGACGTCTCCTTGCAGGTCTGCGCTGAGGCGGTCGAGGAACGTTTGCGGCGAGAGTCCACGCACCAGCGTCAGGGTGTACCCCTCAAGCAGGAAGCCACCGTGGAAGTTTCGGAACCAGGAGTGATCTGACGGTTCAACGCTCATGAGTGGTCATGCTGTCAGGTGCGGGTGACAGCGCACCACCTGAGGTCGGATGCCCGGATCTCCGTGTCATACGCCGTCGACCGGGAGGCGGCCTTGGCGCTCCCGGCTTCGCCCGTTCTGGCCGGTCGGGCACAGGCGTTGAGGCGGGCGGAGGGATCACCGGCAGGTGATGGCAGGGATCCTGCGCCGACGGCGGACCGGGGTGGAGCGGCGTGACCTGTCCGACCGGTTCGGGCCGTGGAAGACGGTTGACGAACGGCACCAGTCGCCGCCAGCAGCGTTTACTGGGCCTGCGGGATTGCTGGTGGCACGCCCGCGTCGGCGAGTCTGCAGGTCGTAGGAGGCGTCGGCAACCTCCGAGCGGGCGGCCAGCCGCAGCCAGGGCTGCATGTCAGTCCTGGCGACCGGAGTGTCAGGACGTCGGGTCGGCATTCTGGCTGCTGCCGGCGGAAGGCTCTTCCGGGTCGGGCGCGGTGTAGAACACCGATGAGCCCTGCTTGTTGCGCTGGGCGTGGTTCTTGGCCACCAATCCCTCAAGGGTGGTGCGTACGACAGTTGTCTTGATGGCGCGTTCGGGGTGCTGCTGCGCCAGGGCCTCGGCGACTTCGGCGGCGGAGCGGGGTTCGGCCTGACTGGTCAGGAACTCGCGTGCCAGGGAGACCAGTGAGGGCTGCTTCGGTTCGGTGGTCTTCGCACTTGCCCTCTTGCTGGTGCCTGATGCCTTGCGCGGCGTCGGCACCGATTTCCTGGCCCGCTCCTTGCTGCTCTTGGCCGGTGCCGCGGTTTCCTGCCCGCCGACGGCAGTCGGGGCGGGGGTTTGGTCGGCCTCCGGCGCAGCGGACACGGAGGCCGTGCCGAGGGCTTCCTGAAGGCTCAACAGCACCGTACGGTCCCTCTCGAGGTCCGCCAACTGGCTCTGCAGAGCGGCGATCTCGGCGCCGAGACGCTCCTGCTCCTTGAGGTTCCCCTCAAGGTCGCCGGCCACCCGCGCCACATACTGGGAGGTAACCCCGCTTCTTGCGGCCGTAATGTCAGACATGGTCCTCGTGCTCCTTCACAGTTCGTGTGGAATGGAGTGCCAAGGCCCCATCCCACACAGGGGATCAGGCGCGTTCAGTGACTGCCGTCATGTGCACCACTGTCCCAGTGATACTACGGAAGCGAAGCGGACCTGACTCATCCCCAAGTGGATGGCGTAGGTCGACAGTGACTTGTGCGGAGCCGTGTCGCTGGGTTTCACGCTGCAGGTGGTTGCTGCAGCTCGCGCTTGGCCGGAGTGAGCAAAGCCAACCTGGCCTGCTGGACTTGGCGTGCTCGGCGACATCCCTGGACCGCCGAGCTCCGGAGAGTCCGGATCACGCGTCGGCTCCGTTGGCGGGGTTCGATCACCTCGACGACGCCGCTTGTCGGCTTACACAGGAAATGCTCAGTCGGGTACCGCCGTAGGTGCTCGCCTGCCCATGTCGGCCGGGCCTGTCCTGAGACGGCCGCGGTGGCCCGACACCGGCGATCGGTGGCCGGATCAGCACGGTGATCAGTACCGCAGGACAGCTGGGGTGTCGTGCCGGGCGGCGATCTTGGGCGTCACATTCATCCTCACCGCGCCGGCCATCGAACTGAACCGCCGCATAGAGGCGCCCGCGATCAGGCGACTGGTTCCAGCCGGACACAGCACCGACCCGGGTTGGGCGACAGACGGGCCGTATATCCGCGCTCGCCCAGCCCGTGAAGGGCGCCGCGCAGCAGATGCAGGTTCATGGCGCACACCGTCTGCGTGTACTCACGGGCCAGGGCGTGGAAAGGGCAGTTGCCGAGCACAATGGCGCCTTCCTCATGCTGCGGCTCGAACCCGTAGCGCTCCAGCAGGTCGAAAACACTTCCGCCGCCTGGCTCGCCCAACACCGTGCCGAGTTCTTCGGCCTTGCGATGCAGCACCTCCTGCACGGGCTCACCGGTGGCGCCAGACCCCTCCACGGACTGTGCGAGGAGCCGTCCGGCGAGCTCGTAGCGCCGGTCCGGCAGGCTGACCGCGAACTGTTTCGCCGAACGCCGGTACAGCTTGGCGGGCCGACCCGCACCCGGACCTGCCCGTCCGGTGCGCCGCTCGTAGACCACGTCGAGCAGGGATTCTTCGGCCAGCCGATCCAGGTGGAATGCCGCGGTCTGGCGGGCCAGGCCGAGCGCGGCGGCTGCTTCGTCCCGGCTGACAGGGCAGGGCTGCCGCGCCACATGGTCGTACAGCCTCCTGCGCGTCGGCTCGTCCAGAGCGGCGATGGCGGAGACGTCGGCGTCGCGTACTTCCTTCGGGTCGTCCACGAACACCAGTGTAAAACCAACAGCCATTGACTAAAGAAGGGATCCGCGCTTCTATAAGTAATGAGAGTTGCCGATAGAAGGAAGAGTCACCATGTCCTCCGCAACTACGAATCCCACCTCCGCTGCAGCTCCGCGGCGCGCACTGCTCGCAGATCCCGGCTATCAGGCGTTCGCGATCCTGCGCACCGCCTTCACGGTGGCGCCGATCCTGTTCGGACTGGACAAGTTCACCAACCTGCTCGTGGACTGGCCCGCCTACCTCGCGCCCTGGGTCAACGACCTCGTTCCCGGCAGCGCCCAGGGCGCCATGTACGCCGTCGGGGCGATCGAAATCGTGGCTGGTGTCGCCGTCGCCCTCGCACCCCGCTTCGGCGCCTGGCTGGTGGCCGGCTGGCTGGCCGGCATCATCGTCAACCTCCTGACCATCCCTGACTACTACGACATCGCCCTACGCGACTTCGGCCTCCTCCTCGCCGCCGTCGCCCTCGCCCGCCTGGCCGAGCGCTACCACGGCAAGCGGCAGCACTGAACCGGTGCGACCCGTCAAGTGGCGGCAGGCGCCTGCGATCGGGCCGGTGGCGATGGGCCGGCCCACAGCGAGGACGGTGTCGTAGCGGAGGAGGCGAGGCGGCCGTTGAGGTAGCGGACGCGGGCGCCGGCTCCCTCGCGCCGGGTTCCGTGCAGCGCTGTCTGATCGAACTGGGTCGTGATCTTGGTTGCGGCGCGCGCAGCTTGGCCGTGGAGGATCGTGGTGAGGTGGGCGGCGACCCACGCTTCCACCTCAGGAGGCCGGGCTTGTGGAAGCAGTGCGCCGAGAAGACGGCGACGCACCCGCACACCTCGTGGGCATCGCCGTCGCCGAGCTGGTGGCGCCTGTCGATCCGGTTCTGTCTGTGCGGACCATCCGTTCTGTCTGTGCGGACCATCCGCGGGGCTGCCACCGCTGAGCGCCGTGACCTTGGCGGCGGTCTTCCAGATCTGCTTGCGGGACGCGACGCAGGCGGACCGCTTCCGCTTCGTCGCTGATCTTGGTGACGAGCTGACTCGCCGCACGTCAACTCAGAGGATTCCGCGCACCGCCAGCTATGCCCAAAGGGGCCTGAGCCGTCGCAAGGGGGTATGACCGTGGCTAGGGCGGCGCCATTTGGGCTCTGGCACAGATCTTGGGGAGCGGTCGCGGAGCGTCACCATCGTGTTCGATTGCGGCGGGTTGTTTTCGTGTGAGACCGCGTACGTCATCCCGTCCGACGAGAGAGGTGACGCTCCATCAGGTCGGCCTCGGAGCGGCGAGTTCGTCGGCTCGGGCCGGTGACGATACGGGACATGCACACGCACACATCACACTGGGAGTCGCTGGTGTTCGCCGGGATCGGCGGCGTGGTCGTCGAGGCCATGAGCGCCGCCTTCGGCACGGTCGAGGTCGTGGCGAGAGGCTGCTCGGCTGATGCCGTCTGCCCGGACTGCGGCGCGTGCTCGTCTCGCGTGCACGCCTCCTACCTGCGCAAGCTGAAGGACCTCCCGCTGGGCGGGCAGGGCGTCGTCATCTTGCTGAAGGTCCGGTGCTTCGTCTGTGGCACACAGCGGTGTCGTCGACGCACGTTCGCCGAACCGTTCATGCAGCTGACCAATCCGTACGCGCGTTTCACCACCCGCCTCAACCAGGCGCTGGAGCGCATCGGGCTCGCGCTGGCCGGCCGGGCCGGTGCCCGCCTGGCTGCTCAACTCGGCCTCGGCGCGGGGAGGATGACGCTGCTGCGTCGGGTAGTGGCCCTGCCCGATGCGCAGTTCAGCACGCCGCGAGTGCTCGGTGTGGACGACTTCGCCACACGCAAGTGGCACTCGTACTCCACCCTGATCACGGACGCCGAACGCCACCGCCCCATCGACGTCCTGCCCGGACGTGAAGCCGCACCGCTGACCGCCTGGCTCAAGGCCCACCCGGGGATCGCAGTAGCCTGCCGTGATCGCGCCGGGGCCTACGCAGAGGGCATCGCGCTCGGCGCCCCGGGCGCCCTCCAGGTGGCCGACAGGTATCACCTGCTGCAGAACCTCGGACAAGCCGTCGAGAAATGTGTCGCCGCGCACCGCGACTGCCTGCGTGCCGTGCCCAAGAAGCCGGACTCAGCCGCCGCCTCCAACAACCGCGACGCGCATGCCGAGTCAACGCCGGCGCCTCTCCCGGCAGGCCGCCGGGCCGAGCGCATGCGCGCCCATCACGCCGTGGTCCACGGCCTGTTGAGCGAAGGAATGGGGCTGCGTGCGATCGCTCGGCATCTGGGCTGGGGGCGGCACACCGTGCAGCGGTACGCACGCGCCACCCGCTGGCTAGACATGGTCACCGGCCGCCGCACCCGCACCAGCCGCCTAGACATTCACCAGCCCTACCTGCAGCGACGCATCAACGAGACTGACGGCCGGATCACCATCTGGCGATTACGAGACGAACTTGCGGACCGCGGCCATCTCGTGCCCTGCTCCAGCCTGCGCGACTGGGCATGCAACCGCCTGCAGTGGCCTGCCGCACCCGTCCCCGCCGCCGCTGCCCCCTCCGTCCGCACCGTCGTCGGCTGGATCACCCGCCACCCCGACACCCTCACCGAGGATGAGCACCAGCAGCTCAAATCCGTCCTCGATGCCTGCCCGGAGCTCGAGCGCACCCACCAACTGGTCCGGGGCTTCTCCCGGATGCTCACTCAGCGGACATCTGCCGACCTCCCAGACTGGATCAACACCGCGTCCACCAGTCAGTTGCCCGGGATTAACGGCTTCGCCCGCGGGTTAACCAGCGATCTCGAAGCCGTGACTGCCGGACTGACCGCGTGCACTGGAGCTCGGGGAGCGTCGAGGGCGCCGTGACACGCGCGAAAAAGATCAAGAGGCAGCTGTACGGACGGGCCGGATTCGAACTGCTCCGCAAGCTGATCCTGCGCCAGTGACCGTGCATGACCGCTCCTCCAAGAACTCTGTCATATCGAGCTTTTGACGCCACTCCGGGACGACCGCCTCCGCGGAGGCACTGTCTTGCCACGGAAAATTGAAAATGCAAGGGTCCGCGCATGACACCTGCATTCAGGGGTTCGTCCCCCTACTGCTATTCCAACTCGCTGGCGATGGTCCTGGGGACCTACGCGCCTGCGACTTCGGCAATCGAGGTATTGTCCGGATCTCCGTTCGGCGCCCAGTTGGCCGAGAGCGGACTGCCCCACTTCGATCCGCTCGGGTGGGATCCCGACCTCGGGCTGGACCAAGCCATCGACCTGCTCGGCTGGACATGTCAGCGCACCAGCGGCGGCGGGGCGACGGAGGCCATCGACCGCCTGCGTCAAGCCAGCAAGTCGGAACCAGTGCTGGCTGGCCCTGTCGATATCGGGTTGCTCCTGCACCAGCCATGGTCTGCGGGGGAGCCCAACGGCAGTGACCACTGGGTCGTGGTACTCGCCGTTGACGATGAGCAGGTCCTTTTCCACGATCCCGACGGCTTTCCTTTCGCCACGTTGCCCATCGGCGCCTTTGCTGCTGCGTGGAACAGCCGGCTGGTGGAGTGTGCGGGCCCCTTCGCCATGCGCAGCAATTTCCGGCGCGTGCGTCAGGTCGATGTCCTTGCCGCGCTACGGAATTCGCTCCCGGCAGCGCAACGATGGCTTGCTGGTGGCCGACAAGACGAATGCCAGACCCCACCCTGTGCCCTGGGCCAAGGGGCCGCAGTGGAACGTCTCGCTGCCCAGATACTGGCTGGCTTGGATGACCGTACTCATCGCCATCTGGCTGGCTTCGCCGTCCGGGTCGGCACTCGTCGCCTCACCGATGCATCACTGTGGCTGGGCCAGGTGGGTGCGCGTAATGCCGCTGAGGTCGCCGGCTTCCAAGCCCGGCTGCTGGGAAGCGTGCAATACGACCTTGTTGCGGGTGAGACGGAAGCAGCGGCAGCGACGCTCCGACAACTCGCGCATACCTACGGCGACTTGCGCAATGCGCTTGAGGCGACTTTCGGGAATTGATGCCTGCAGAGCAGGCATCGGCGGAACTACTCCTCAAGCTGGTCCTGCTTCAGTGACCCTCCGCAACTGCTCCCCAAGATCTGTGCCAGAGCCCGTTGAACGCCGCCCTAGCCATATGACCGCGTCCAGCGACGTTCAAGGGCCGCAAACGCCAACTCCCCAGCAAACTCGCGAATCAGGAGTACCTGGACAGCGATCTGATCGACGAGTTCTCGATCGCTCTTGCGCCTGTGCTGCTCGGCACCTGGGCATCCGCCTGTTCGACTACGTGGACCCCGACCGCCTCGCCCTCGACGGACCCGCATGGACACGTCATCCAGCGTGCCCGCCTGACCTGCACCGTCGGTACACGCCAGCCGGCGTTCCCGCAGCGAGCGGAGCCGGTAAGTGCCCGGCCTCGCGACGGAGCGAGTTACTTCAGGGTGTGCAGCAGCAGTGGCAGAGACCGGTGCAACTCCCGCTCCCAGTAAGGCCAGTCATGCGTGCCGGGTCCGTAGAAGTCGGTGGTGAGGCGGGCTCCTGCGGCCTTCAGACGGTCGGCCACGGCGTGGTTCATCTCGTTGAGGAGCGCCTCCAGGTCGTCGTAGCTGCCGGGCGGATCGAAGGGACCGGCCGTGCCGTCGCCGCTCGACAGGAAGACGGGGAGCGTGCGCAGCCGTTTCACGAGGTAGTACGGGTCATGGGCCTCCCAGATCGCCCGCTGGGCCACGGGGTCGCCCCACAGGCCGAGTGGGTCCTCGCCGAACTCGCGAAGATGCTCCATGAGCCCGGACGGGAAGTCGCCGTAGAGCGGGTGCACCACGCCGCTGTAGCTCGCCGCCGCCCGGAACATGCCGGGACGGTGCGCCGCGTAGAGCAGGGCGCCGAGGCCGCCCATGGACAGTCCGGCGATCGCCCGCCGGTTCCCGGCGCCGTAACCGTGCTCCAGCAACGGGCGCAGTTCGCCCAGGTGGAAGGTCTCCCAGGCCGGCGGCCCGCCCTTGCCGTGGTTCCACCAGTCGCTGTACCAGCCGGCCGGGCCGCCTTCAGGCATGACGACCAGGACGTTCCGGAGCTGGGGAAGCTCCTCGATGTCGGTCTCGCGAGTCCAGCTGTCGTACGTGTCGCAGCACCCGTGCAGCAGAAACAGGACCGGCCAGCGCTGGTCCTTCCGGCGCTCGTTCCAGCCGTGCGGAGTCAGCAGCCGTACTTTCGCGGTGCGGCCCAGAGCGGGTGACGAGACGGTCAGGTCCACCAGACGGGGACCCACCCTCTCCTGCGCCACGACCCGGGCGCCGCCTCCTCGGTCCGTGCCGCCGACGGCGGCGGTCGCGGTCCCGGGCAGGAGGGCCATGGCGAGCGCGACCAGAACTGCCCAGATCAACAGGTGAACGCGTCCAAGAAGCACAGGGGATCTCCCCTCTCGGAGAAGCCGGACGGCTGCCAGAGGGAGCGTATGGACGGCAGGGGGCCGGGTCACTACGCCGAAGAGGTGAGGTTCACCGTTGCCACAGGCACCGGCCTGTCCTGCGGGGAGTGGGCGAGGGCCGTCCAGGCCTGTTCGAGGACCTGGCGGCCCGCGCACGCCAGTCCGGAATCCCGCGACCTTGAGTACAGGTCACCACGAGACCACACGGCAGAGATGCCCGGGGCGCGCGTGACTGGTGCCGGACCTGGCGACCGTGGGCTTCGTGGCGCTGGCCGTGCGGTAGGAGGCTGGGCAGCTCTCGACCTCGGTGTCGAACTTCGACGCTGACCCGTCCCTCGGCTCCGCTCACAGGCGGATGACGACAAGAGCGGTGTCGTCGGCGTTGCCGGTGGGCGGGAGCAGCTCCGTCAGCAGTGCGTCGGCCAGGTCCTCGGGCTGGGCGTGGCGGTGGCGGGTGAGCGCGTCGGTGAGACGGGCCAGGCCGGTGTCGATGTCCTCGGTGCGGCGCTCGATCAGACCGTCGGTGTAGAGGACCAGCGTGGCGCCCTCGTCGAAGGGCGAGGTGGCCTCCGGACGGCTGGCGTGTTCGGGGCTGGCGCCGAGCGGCGGGTCGGTGGCCTGGTCGAGGAAGGACACCGTGCCGTCGGGGTGCAGCAGGGCGGGCGGGAGGTGACCCGCGCTGCTGTAGGTGAGGGTGTGGCTGTCCCAGTCGATGAAGGTCGTCGCCGCCGTGGTCGACTCGGCGCCGTCGACGGAGCGGGCGTACAGTCCGAGGGCTTCCAGAGCCCGGGCAGGGCCGTCGGCGACACGCGTGGCGGCGCTCAGCGCGCTGCGCAGCTGGCCCATGACACAGGCGGCCGCGAGACCGTGGCCCACGACGTCACCGACGGCGACGGCGAGGCGCTCGCCCGGCAGGTCGACGAGGTCGTACCAGTCACCGCACACGTTCAGGGCGCCGACCGCGGGCCGATAGCGGACGGCCGCCTGATGGTGGCCCAGGGGTCTGGGGGCCGGCAGCAGGGCCTCCTGCAGAGCCAGGGCGACCTCGCGTTCGCGGGCGTGGGCCGTGCGCAGGCGCTCGTTCACCTCCTGGAGTTCGCGGGCCCGGGTGTACAGCTCGGCCTCCAGTACGCGTGCCCGGCTGTCGCCGCCGGGTCCGCCGCGGGCACGGATGAGTTCGGTGACCTCCTCCACCCGGTGCACGAGCAGCGTCACCTTGCCGTCGGCGCCGAGGACGGGGGCGTTGACCGGGCTCCAGAAGTGTTCCTCCCAGTGGCCTGGCCGCTCGGCGTCCTCGATGTCGTAGCGGAGCACCGCCATGGTGTCGCGCTCGCCGGTGGCCACCGCGCGCAGCATCGATTCCCGTGTCTCCCGCATGCCGGCCGCGGCCGAGTCATGGGGGTTCTCGGGGAAGACGTCGAAGATGTAGCGGCCCAGCAGCTGCTCGCGGGCCCGACCGGTGAGGCGTACGAAGTCGTCGTTGACGTCGACGTACACCAATTCGGGCGTCAGGAGCGCCACCATGCCGGGCAGGGCCCGGAAGACCGCCGCGTGGTCGATCTGCGGTTTCCTCATGTGCAGCCTGCCTCGACACGAGCCATCATGATGTGATTTTCCACGATAGATGCGAACAGGCCGACGTCTCGACAGCTACCGTCATCATGCGGTTGCGAACGACCTGGTTCGGATTTGTCGTGGGCGCGGCCTCCGGCCGATCGCCCGAGTCCCGGAAGGACCCTCTCGCATGCGTTACGCAGTCCTCGGTACCGGCATCGTCGGCCGGACGATAGCCGGCAAGCTCGCCTCCCTCGGTCATGATGTCGTCATCGGCACCCGCGATCCGGGGGCCACTCTTGCACGTACCGAAGCCGACGGCATGGGGAATCCGCCGTTCGCCCAGTGGCACGCGGATCACGGCCAGGTACGTCTGGAGACCTTCAAGGGGGCGGCGGCCTTCGCTGAGACGGTCGTCAACACCACCGCCGGCATGCAGAGCCTCGATGCGCTCGACGCGGCGGGCGCGGCCAACCTGAGCGGCAAGATCCTCATCGATGTCGCCAACCCGCTCGACTTCTCCGCCGGGATGCCGCCGACGCTGGACCCGGTCAACACCGACAGTCTCGGCGAACGCATCCAGCGGGCTTTTCCCGACGCCAAGGTCGTCAAGACCCTCAACACCATGAACTGCTTCGTCATGGTGGAGCCGGCCAGGGTCGCGGGGCAGCACACCGTGTTCGTCAGCGGCGACGACACCGGGGCCAAGAAGGCCGTCACCGCGCTCCTGGCCTCCTTCGGCTGGCCCGAATCGAGCGTCATCGACCTGGGCGACATCACCACCGCTCGCGGCACCGAGATGCTCCTGCCGATCTGGCTGCGCCTGTACGGCACGCTCGGCCATGGCGACTTCAACTTCCATGTCCAGGGAGCCCGCCCCGGCGCGTGATCGCGGAGCGGCGTCTCGGGTGCGGATCTGCTGGGGCGGCCAGGTGGCGGGGGTCTACCTCGGGCACCCCGGTGCGGTGTACGTCGGCGTCGGCCTTCGGTGAGGCCGTGCATCCCCGCTCGACAGGTGGCGGCGCCGACCCGGCCGTACGCTGTCGTCTCCGTCGCCTCTTTGCTCCACCCTCACGTGCGACAGCCCGACGGCGCCAGGCTCTTTCGGGTGTTTCTTCGCGGTGCGGGGTGCCGCCTGAGCCTCATGTGGCGTTCCGCCTGTCTCTTTGGACGACGTACGCAGTGCGGGCAGCGTGGCAATGCCTGGGCGAGAGGGTCCTCGAGCTCGCGGATCTTGGGAACGAGCTGCCGTACGCGCTCCTGGGCCTCTGCCCGGTTGATGTCGCGGTCCTCCTGGCCGGGGACCGGCCTCGAAGCCTCCGATGACAGGGCTCCCAGCCCCGACAGCCAGGCATGCGGAGGAACTGTCACCTCGTTGGCACCCGACAGAGCATGCAGGAACGCCGCCGCCACGGGATCAGCATCCAGGTGGCATCCTCCAGGGCATTTGAGGCGACACACACCGCCTCCCTCCATGGAGCCAGGTGTGCCTCCCCGCCGTCATGGCTGCGATCCGTCCGGTGATCGAATACATGCCGGTGATCGAATACATGGTGGAGGCGCACAACGGGCACGCCTGTCAGCAGCAGGCGAAGGGCGCTCTGCTGGAGGGCAGTAGACCGCCTTTCGTGGCTTCAGTCGGTCACGTCAACAGCGCGCTGCGGTCGGCGTGAACGCCGCTGCCACTGTCTGCCGCCTGGATACACTGCCCCGTCGGGAGAAGCTTTTCCTCTGCCCGTGCCGGGACGGTCGGCAGTCGGCTTGATGGGAAGGAGTCCGAGCGTGGATGCCCCACATGCGGTGGGCGGGCCCGCCCCGGCGAAGCCCGGGAGGGCCGCGTTGGAGGTGAGCCTGTTGCCCGGTCGTTCCGGGATACGAGCCCGCGGTGAGATCAGCGTCGTCACTCGTCCGTCTTGGGAACAGGCTCTGTCCGAGCTGGCCCGGCGGCACGCGGGCGTCTCGTACGTGGAGCTGTCGGATGTGGCGTTCATCGATGTAGCGGGGGTAACCGCTCTGGCGGTCACCGCCATGAACCTGCCCGACGGGAGGGTTGTGGTGGAGAAGCCCCCGCCGCAGCTGCCGCGGGTTTTGGAGATGTTCTGGCCTGACCTGGACCGGATCGAGGTGGCTCTGTGATGAGCACGGTGACCACCCACGAGGCGTTCGTGCACCCTGCCCTTTTCTACCGCACCGAGCAGGAGTACACGCAGCAGACGGTGGCCTTCCTGCGCGAGGGCCTGACCAACGGCGAGCCGATGGCCGTGGCGGTGCCCGGCCCCAACCTGGAGCTGATCAAGGGAGCTCTGGGCGGGGACGGCGAAGGCATCTTGTTCCTGGACATGACCGAGGCCGGCCGCAATCCGGGGCGGATCATCCCCAAGGTGCTGCGTGGATTCGCCGATGCCCATCCGGAGGGGCGTGTGCGGATCATCGGTGAGCCGATCTGGGCCGAGCGCAGCGCGGTGGAGTACCCGGCGTGCGCGCAGCACGAGGCGTTGATCAACGCCGCGTTCGAGGGCCGGGCGGTGACGATCCTGTGCCCCTACGACGAGGTGCGGCTGGATCCGCAGGTGATCGCTGATGCACGGGTCACCCACCCGACCCTCATCAGCGGGGAGGGCCGTGAGCGGGTCAGCGGCGTCTACGACTGGCAGGCGGTCGTTGATCGGTACAACCAGGCGCTTGTGCCTGCGCCGGACGCCGAGGCCTTCTCCTACGGTGGTGAGGACCTTCCGGCGGTCCGCCAGTTCGCTCTCGCCGAGGCGATGCGGCTGGGGATGGCGGGGGAGCGACTGATGGATGTGGAACTGGCGGTCGCGGAGCTGACGACCAACAGCGTGGTCCACGGCGGAGGCCGCGGGACACTCGCGGTCTGGGCCGAGCAGGGGCAGTTGGTGTGCGAGGTCCGCGATGCGGGCCGACTGGCCGACCCGCTGGCCGGCCGCCGCCCGCCGGAGCACGGCCAGTTGGGCGGCCGTGGCCTGATGTTGGTCCACTACCTGGCCGACCTGGTGCGTGTGCACACCAGCGACGAAGGCACGACCGTGCGCTTCTACCTCAGCTTGTGACACCACGCGGGCGGCCACCTGTCCGGGGTGACCGCCCGCCCCGCTCGTCTATTTCTGCCAACCCGGCGACGGGTGTCGATCTTCCGTGTAGTTGCGGCATGAGAATGTTGTTGACCTGCTGTGCTTAGTGGACGTTAAGTCCGTTTCTGGTAGCGGCCGCGTCCGGGTTGTTCGAGGAGTCCCTGGCGGACGAGTCGTCCCAGGCGGGAGAGGGTGACGTTGGTCGAGGGCTCGTCGGTGGGCAGGCCGAGGTGCTCGTGCAGATCGCGGACGCGGAACACCGTCCTGGGGTGCTCGTTGAACGTGGTCACGATGCGCTGGTAGACGGTGGCGGTGGCGGTCTCTGCGGGGGCGGTTGCGTGGTCGGGAAGGGTGAGGCCGT